>JBLMXD010000066.1:0-6214 GCA_050257575.1 Alphaproteobacteria bacterium
TTCGCTTCGATACGTGTCTTACAAAAATGCGGATTCCAACTTGCACGAGAGAATGTGTGCGAGGGCGATGCTGGCGAAGAACTTGTCATGGAGCTGCGCTTAGATCGTTGCGCCACGGCAGCCCATAAACCCACAAAGACCTAACTTGTTCTCGTTAGATCGTGCAGTCGCGGATGATGGCATATCAGGAAAAGTTTCCGGTGGGCACGACCGTTCGCATTGCAGAGCTTGCTGAGCTGGAGCGATTCCGACGCGATTGGCAGTTCCACCACAAGCTGGAGGCCGAGCAGCTCTCCTTCGCCGGTCAGCCGGCGCGAGTGAAAGAGGTCGGCTTTTATCACGGAGGCGATGTACTGTATCATCTTGATGGTGTTCCCGGTATTTGGCACGAGGCCTGTGTTCATGCTGTCGATGGTTTCACCCGCACGACCTAACCAATCAGTCGAGCTAACCGCCACCCGACGTACGTCTACATTTTAAGATGACTAAAACCTCCTCACTCCGAGCACCGCGCGGGTGGCATCTCGAGGGGAAGCAGCTTGGGTTCGAGCACGTGAATTACCCGGCGGTGACAGCGGATGCTGCGACAAAAGACCCGAGCTTAACCAATCGGCCGGAGAACTACGCCGTGGCCATTGAAGACCTCGGGCAAGACACACTGAAAGTGCAGGGAGTCACGTTTGCGCGATGTGCTCGCCCTGCGAGGCCGTCTCGTTAGGCCCAGAGGAGCGCTTTCCAGCCATGCCACGAAGGAAACCGACCGAGAGGCCCGCACCCGAGACGTGCCCGGTTTGCGGCGAAGACGTCCCAAGGAAAGCACTGGCATGCCCAGAGTGTGGCGCGGACTACAACTCCGGCTGGAGTGATGAAGCAGCGTACGATGGTCTGGATCTCCCAGTCGACAGCTTCGATTACCCTAAGTTCGTCCAGCAGGAGTTCGACCCCTCACACAGTTCCGGCATGCACACTGCGTGGTGGATCACTGGCGTTATACTGATACTCGCGTTCGCAATCCTCTATTTTTGCAGTGCGCGGTGAGCGTCACCAGCCTAACCAGTCAACGGCTCCGTTTCGAAACAACTTAAGCGTGCTTGCCACGGCAGCCTGCCGTGGTTTATCTCTATCTGGTTAGACCCATGAGTTCGCTGCGTGTTGCCATGATAGCATTCCTCGCAGCGTCTGTTCAGGCGCAACCCCCCGATGCACCACCGAGCGCCGCGCAGCTACGCAAGTGGATTGACAAGGGTTGCGTCAGCTCCGGAAAGCACCTCGGCATCGACTACCCACGTGCGCTTGAGCGCGCGATTCGCCGAGAGCCCGCTGGGCTCGCGGAGTTATTTCGTTACACAGTCAGCGGTGATTTAGACGGCGAAGCAGGTGAAGCGCACTCCGCCATCCTCTTCGGTTTGTTGCAGCGATGGGGCGACAGACGATTCGCTCATGTGCTGCGTGCGCAGAAGCTCAGTATCCGCAAGGCCGTAATTGACACTATCCCGATCCCGGCTGGAAGCCGACTCAAGTTTCCACTCACTTATGCTTCAGCACCCCATTAGCATACACCAAACGCCTAACCAACCGATGGCCGTTGCGCTCGAACGCTGAAGGGTGATTCATGAAGGATGGAGTGGTAGCTATGCGAGTCTGATGTTCGCCATCAAAGCCGAGGTTAACAATCCGCGGGCGGCGACGTTCGCGTTCGACGCCCAGAAGACGATGTATGCCGGCAAGCGCATCTCCGAAGGCGATACAATCTTCATTTTCGCGAGCGAAAACGAAGGCGGCCCGGGTCTCATCGCGAGAGGCGTCGTCACATCGGTCAAAGCGATCGCCAGGAAACGCGGGATCGCCCGGCAAACGCCGCGCGTCAGCATCACGATCAAACGCACCGCGCTTGCGAAGCGACGTCTGGGACGAAGCGAACTCAAACTTTTCTCCGATTGGAACGACGGAAGACCTGAGACCGAGCTCAATTTCAAATTCTATCGCCAGGCAACGAACAAGATCGTCGGTATCTCAGGTGAAGCGGCGGAATTCCTTCAACGCTTCTTCTAGTGCGCCCCGTTACGCGTCGATATTGATTTTGATTGATGTATTTTAACTGCCACTCCTCACCGCAAGAGCAAACATCATGACAGCGCGTTCTGCAATTAACGCAGCGTGGGCCTTGCTCCTCGTCTGCACGACGCATCATGCGTCCGCAGGCGAGCCGCTCGACAGAAAATTCCTGCTCGGTTTCATGTCCGGCGAGTATGCGCTTATTGGACGCAAGCCAGATTCTACAGCGACCTACACCGGACGCGTGACACTGCGCGAGGAGTCAGACACTTTGCTTGTGACCCGAATTATCGACGGCAGGACCAGCACAGGCAGCCTGAGATTCGAGACCATTGCCGGCACCGACCGCATCCCCGTCGCACGGATGCAATTCACTCTCGACGGCGTCGTGTATGAGGCCACGTACATGTGGAGCTCGGATGCCGACAACTACCCCCGCTTTACCGGCTACGTTTACCGACCCGGCAACCGAACCAAGTCTCCAGGACTCGAAGCGCTGTTTCCAATTCACAAGTAACGTTTGATCAAAGTGGAGCGTATTCCGGCTGCAATTGCAGAGTGGCTCATGTCTCGTTAGGCGATGTTTATAAGGTTTTCGAAAGTTCTTCTCGTTTGGGCGGTCGCACTTTTTGCTTCGCTCGTCGTGTTTAACAATCTCACCGACTACGGCTCGAACTTCGCATTCGTCACACATGTGCTCACGATGGACACGACATTTCCGGCGAATCGATCCATGTGGCGGGCTGTTAACACTCCATTCCTGCATCATGCGTTTTACTGGATCATTATTTTGGCAGAGGCGGCGACTGCGGTTTTGTGCTGGTTAGGTGGATTCCGTCTTTTCAGAATGATAGACGACGCCGGCCGTTTCAACCGGGCCAAGGGTACCGCAATCGCCGGACCCACCCTCGGGCTTCTCCTGTGGTTTACAGGATTTATCACCGTCGGCGGAGAATGGTTCTTGATGTGGCAATCGGAGCGTTGGAACGGCCAGGAGGCGGCTTTTCGGTTGGTTCTAATTTTTGGGCTCGTGCTTCTATACCTCGCGCGATCCGATGGACAGTCCGATCATTAATCCAGCGGCTCTGCTCTGGGAACGCAGAAGACTCGACGGCACGACGGGTTTGTTCTAAGACCGTTGCATGAAGAAGCTGTTCTCGATTCTGCTGTTCGTAGCGCTGATCCCGTTTCTTGCGCAAGGAGAACAAGCTGGTGGCACACTCACCAGCGCCCTGTCGAAGCAAGGACTTGCAGGAGCAAAGCTGGAACGACGATTCGGAAACCACCTTTTCGTTCCGGTTTCCATAAATAATCGGCACGGCGCGTTGTTGATTGATACCGGATCACCCAACACGCTCATCGATCGCAACAGCGTGAATACGTTCGGTCTTACCGTAGAAAAGACCGACACCAGTGTCGGCGGCTTGTTCGGCCGCAGCTGGGAACGCTTTGGGATGAGCAAAGTGAAAAGCATCGCCATGGGCAATTGCGTGGTGACCAACGTGCCTGTGGCAATCGCAGATTTGTCCAGCATGAATCCGGAGCGCAGCTCTGCCGCGACGGGATCGCACATCACCGATGCCCAGACGCTGACGCATATTAACGGGGTCCTCGGGGCGCGTGAGATGTTGAAGTTTGGCATGATCATCGATTGCACGCGGCAGATGCTTTACGTTAATCCGAATGGAGCCAGCTCTGCCACAAGCCAGAGCCTCTCGGGCTTTCTCACCACCCGCGGCTTTACCCGAATCCCGATGCGCCTGAACGCCAATAGTCATTTCGATGTGGAAGGTGCGCTCAATGGTCACGCCACCCGATTCATCGTGGATACTGGCTCGGCGAATACGCTCATCGACACGCAGGTCGCCGTAAAATCGGGAACAGGCGTTACCGCTCTCTCTGGCTATGGCGCGGGTGGGGCGGGCGGCTTGACGGAAGGAGTGAATCGCACGGGTGTCAAAGAATTGGCAATCGGCAACTTCAAACTGACAAACGCCGAGGTGGTCGTGGCGCACGTATCGCGCGACATTTTGCTGTCCAAATCGGCAGAGGAATCGAATGCCGGCGTTCTTGGGCAGGATTATCTTTCGACCAATTTCGCGGTAATCGACATGGGCGGCAAAGCGCTCTATCTGCGTCACCCGGATTCACGCTGAAGAACGGTTACTGCGAAGTGCTGTTGAACGAGCGGCGAGCAGGCTCAATACTCCGTTCCGACGATGTCACTGCGGAAGACCTTAATCACTATCGCGATCGGCTGGCTGGTGCTCATCACGCTGCTGCACGCGGCGATTAATCTTCATCTTTTCGATTCGAAACGCGCGGCGGCGGATCAAAACAAATTCCGGATCGGATTTCTGCCGGTGACCTGTCATCTCACTTGTCCGGTGACCGATTTCATCAATAAACAAATTGCCGGCGAGAGCATTTTTCAACCAGTGCGCTTCAACGGCTGGCCTGAGCTTAAGGAAGCCTATCTCTCCGGTTACACGCCGGCGACGTTTATCCTGGCACCGATGGCTATTGCGCTACGGGAACAAGGTGTGCCGATTAAGATCGTTTATCTCGGGCACCGCGATGGCTCGGCCGTAGTAGTCCGCAAGGATTCGAACATTTATCGAATGGAAGATTTGCGCGGGAAACGGATCGCTGTACCGAACCGTTTTTCAAACCAGCGGCTGCTGATTTTTCGTGCGCTCAAGCAAGCTCACATGACAATCAAGGACGTCGAGCTCATCGAGATGCCCCCGCCCGACATGCCTGCCGCTCTATACGCGCACGCTGTCGATGCAATTTCCAGCGGGGAACCATTCATGGGACAAACAGAACTCGATGGTTACGGCCGGGTATTATGGCTGACAAAAGATGTCTGGCCAAACTTCATCTCGTGCGTACTGGCGGTGCACGAGGACATGATCAAAAACCATCGCGACGCCGTGCAGCGACTGGTGGACGGGATCGCCAAAAGCGGTAAGTGGATCGACCAGAGCATGGATCACCGGATGGACGCAGCACAGTTTGTTGGGAACTTTTATTACAATCAAAACCCGAAACTGCTTGCATTCGTGCTGAGTAAACCGCCGGACCGGGTCAAATACACCAACCTCACGCTGCGCAAACCGGACTTCGAGGAAATCGAACAACTCGGGCGCGAGTCGGGGATCTTGAATGGCACCGCCCATTTTGAGGACTACGCCGATACCTCATTCGTCACGGACGAGAACGCGGTGCAACCGTACGATTGGGAGCCGGCAAAAAAACCATGAACGCGCAACCCGAATCTCCCGGGAGCGCAGGCTGCCAGCCTGCCGTGTCCGGCAGCTTGCCGGACACAACCCAAGGCGCGCCGCAAGACATTCACGCGCCTCCGACACCGCACTGGTTTCAATATCCCGACTCGCGTTTCTGGCGAACCGTGCGCGCACTCGGAATGCTGGCGTTGTTTTTTACAGTGTGGGGTGTCGCAGTGCGGATTTCGCATAGCGATCTCTTTCCTACGCCAGGCAATGTGCTTCGCGGGATCGTTGAGTTGTTCCAGAAAGGGCTTCTCTTCAAATACATTGTGGCGTCACTCTTTCGCGTGACCTGGGGATTTACCCTGGCCGTTGTGGTTGGTGTTCCACTCGGACTGATCCTCGGCTGGTACAACCGGTTGTTTCAGGCGTTCAACCCGATTATCCAGATCCTCCGCCCCATTTCACCGATCGCATGGATCCCCGTCGCGATCCTTTGGTTCGGGGTAAGCGATGCCGCGCCGATTTTTCTGATTTTTCTAGCAAGCGTTTTTCCGATCACGGTATCCGCGATTGCCGCGGTGCAAAACATGCAACCCGTTTATCTGCGTGCGGCACAAAATTTTGGACTCAGCCGCGGCGAACTTTTTCGCCAGGTAATCTTTCGGGCTTGCTTGCCGCAAATCATCACTGGAATCCGCATCGCGCTCGGCGTGGCCTGGCTGGTAGTTGTGGCCGCTGAAATGATCGCGGTTAATAGCGGTCTTGGCTATCTGATTATCGACGCCCGCAATGCCGGCAAACGCTACGACCTCGTGGTGGCAGGCATGGTGATGATCGGGTTCATCGGGCTCTGTCTCGATCTGCTCGTTAGGCAACTAGAAAAGTTTGACGAAGTGAAATGGGGATACGCCAAGCGATGAGAA
>JBLMXD010000067.1:0-10656 GCA_050257575.1 Alphaproteobacteria bacterium
ATGCCTCAACGCGTGAAGTATCGGAAGGCCCAGCGGGGCAGCCGGAAGGGCACCGCTTCGCGCAATCTCAAGATTGATTTCGGTGAGTTCGGATTACAGACGCTCGACCGCGCGTGGATTACTAATACCCAACTGGAGGCCGCCCGTGTAGCGCTGACTCGCAACATGAAGCGCAAAGGCAAGCTGTGGATCCGCGTTTTCCCGGACAAGCCGGTAACCGCGCGTCCACCGGAAACCCGCATGGGCAAAGGCAAAGGCCAGCCCGAGTTTTGGGTTGCAACGGTTCGCCCTGGCAACATTCTGTTCGAGCTCGATGGCGTGCCGGAATCGGTCGCGCGCGAATCTTTGCGTCTGGCGGCAGATAAGTTACCGGTGCGCACGAAGTTCCTGAGCCGCCACCGCGTGAGGGCTGCCTAACGACCATGAAGATGAAAGAACTCACCGAACTGGGAATGGACGAGCTGCTGACCAAGCGCCGCGACCTGCGTCAGGAAAGCCTGCATCTGCGTCTGCAACAGCAGAGCGGACAGCTCGAGCAACCAAGCAGGTTGCGCCTGTTGCGCCGGGATCTTGCCAGAATTGAAACAGAGCTATCGCACCGGACGAAGAAAGGTGAGGACAAATAATCATGGCCGAAGAACAATCTCCGTCATCAGCCCGTGCCACACGTAAGACACGCACGGGCGAAGTGGTTTCCAGCAGCATGAACAAAACGATCGTCGTGCGGACCGTTACACGAGTGCCGCATCCGAAATTTGGCAAGATCGTCAAGCAGATGAAGAAATTTTATGCGCACGACGAGCAGAATGAAGCCAAGCCTGGCGATACGGTTCGTATTATGGAAACCCGTCCGCTAAGCAAGCTGAAGCGATGGCGGCTCGTGGAGGTCATTCAAAAGTAAAATTCCCATGGTGCAAATTCGATCCAGACTGGATGTGGCAGATAACACCGGCGCGCGCATGGCGACGATGATCGGCGTCATCGGCAAGCAAACGCCTTATGCCGGTATCGGCGATGTGATCACTGCCAACGTAAAGGAGGCCAGCCCGACGGGCACGGTGAAGAAGGGAGAAGTGGTTCGCGCAGTTCTGGTTCGTACTAAACAGCCGATCCGTCGCGAGGATGGTTCGCTGCTGCGCTTCGACAACAACGCGATTGTAATCATCGACAAGGACTTGAATCCTCGCGGTACGCGCATTTTCGGACCGGTCGCGCGTGAATTACGTGAGCGCAATTTCATGAAGATTGTCTCGCTCGCACCGGAAGTTCTATGAACCGCATCAAGTGTCACGTTAAGAAAGGCGATCACGTCGAGGTCATCTCCGGGAATTTCCGTGGTTCGTCCGGAAAAATTCTCGCGGTGTATCCCGGAAAGCAGCGCGTTTTGGTCGAAGGCGTTCGCATCATCAAGAAGCACCTCCGAAAATCGCAGGATAATCCAAGTGGTAAGATCGCCGAACGCGAAGGCCCGATTCACATTTCCAATGTACGGCTGCTCGAGCGCGAGAAACCGGCGAAGGATGAAAAGCCAAAAAGAAGCAAACAGCGGGAACAGGCCGCGCACAGCGAAAGTACACGCAAATGATGTCGGACCTTGGTTTTAGGTTTTTCCTTTCTCAGAATAACAGCTTGTTGCTATGGAAAATGAATTTCGTCGCCATTACAAAGAACACGTGATGCCTGCGCTACAGAAGCGTCACGGCTATAAAAATGTCCACCAGATTCCCAAGGTGGAGAAGGTTGTGATTAATACTTCGGTTGGCTCACAATCCGATGTGAAGCAGGCGTTGGAAGAGGCAAAAGCCGAGTTGGTGCTAATTTCAGGGCAGCGGCCGGTAGAGACGCTGGCAAAGAAAAGCATCTCCAATTTCAAGTTGCGTAAGAATCAGGCCATCGGAGCGAAAGTCACTCTACGGGGCGAGCGCATGTACGAATTTCTCGAGCGGTTTATTAAGGCTGCCCTTCCTCGTATTCGCGATTTTCGCGGCGTGTCGCCCCGATGCTTCGATAGCCACGGCAATTACACGCTCGGCGTTTCCGATCAGTCGATTTTCCCGGAAATCGAGCTCGACAAAATCAAGCGAAACATCGGATTTGATGTTACAATTGTTACTACGGCTGAAACGGACGAGGAGGCTAAATCGCTGTTGAGCGAGATGGGGATGCCGTTTAGCGACCGGACTAAAAAGCCTGCTTCGCAAGCCGCCTGATTCTTTATGAGTACCGTTACAGATCCTATTGCTGACTTTCTGGCGCGCGTGCGCAACGGCGCGCGTGCGCAACGGCCCGAAGTGCTTATTCCTTACTCCAAGATTAAGGCGGAGATTGCACGTGTTTTGAAAGAGGAAGGGTACATCTCGGATTATTCGGTCGATACAAGTGGTGCCCATCCACAAATCAGAGTCGCTAATAAA
This sequence comes from Alphaproteobacteria bacterium, assembly GCA_050257575.1. Lineage (GTDB taxonomy): Bacteria > Verrucomicrobiota > Verrucomicrobiia > Chthoniobacterales > UBA10450 > Udaeobacter. The sequence goes on from JBLMXD010000067.1 coordinate 2,415, forward strand.
CTAGTCGACCGGTCGAGCGCCGTTGCGGGACTGCGGCGGGTCAGCCGTCCCGGATTGCGCCGCTATGTTGGCGCAGATGAAATCCCGAGAGTGCTCGGTGGAATGGGTCTCGCGATCCTTTCCACATCGAGAGGGATCTTGTCGGGGCGCGAAGCGAGAAAGCAAAAGATCGGCGGCGAACTGCTGGCGTACGTTTGGTAAGGATTTTACCTTCCGAGGATTTAACGAATTACAAACTCATGTCACGAATTGGAAATAAGCCGGTCGAAATTCCCGACAAGGTCAAAGTAAACGTCGGCAACGGCGGACAAGTGTCGGTCGAAGGGCCGAAGGGGAAAGTGCAGTGGACGCTTCCCCGCCAGATCAGGGCGAGCGTGCAAGATAACTCTGTATCTCTCGCGCGTGAAACGGACTCGCGCGGCGTGAAGGCGTTGCACGGACTTTCACGCAGTCTTGTGCACAACATGGTTCTGGGCGTGAGCGAAGGATTCACCAAGCAACTGGAGATCGAGGGCGTAGGATTCAGGGCGGCGGTACAGGGATCGAATCTCAATTTGAGCCTCGGTTTCTCGCATCCGGTTGCATTTTCCATCCCGAAGGACATTAAAATCACGGTGGCAGATAACACGAAAATTACGATCCAAGGCGTTGATAAAAGGTTAGTGGGACAGGTTGCGGCCGATATCCGCCGCTTTTATCCGCCAGAGCCTTACAAGGGCAAAGGTGTTCGCTATGCCGGCGAGCAGATTCGTCGCAAGGTAGGAAAGACCGTTCAATAAGCATGGCGACGTTTCGTAAGGCAGCGCGGCAGCGCATTCATAAGAGGCTCAGGAAAAGGGTCGCAGGCACGGCGGCCCGGCCGCGGCTCGCGGTTCATTTCTCCGGGAAACACATTTACGCACAGGTGATCGATGACGATGCCGGACGGACAATCGCCGCCGCATCGACGGCTGAGAGCTCGTTGCTGAGCGGTGGTAAAGCGCATGCAAATCGCGGCACGGCGGAATTGGTCGGGAAAGCAATCGCGGAACGCTCACTGGCGAAGAAACTTGACCGCGTTGTTTTTGACCGCGGAGGGTTCCATTATCATGGAAAGGTAAAGGCACTGGCTGATGCAGCACGCGCTGGCGGCTTAAAATTTTAACATTCATGAATCAAACAACCTCAGGAAGACGAGCAGACTCACGCAGGTCAGACAAGGCATCGGTGGCCAAGGGCGATACCTCGGAGAAAGTCGTGTTCATCAACCGCTGCGCGAAAGTCGTAAAGGGTGGCCGGCGATTCAGCTTCAGTGCTCTGATCGTCGCTGGCGATCACGATGGCCGGGTGGGATACGGGTTTGGAAAGGCCAATGAAGTTTCCGAGGCCATCCGCAAGGCCTCGGAGGCAGCACGCAAATCGATGGGGAAAGTTTCGCTGAACGAGAATACTATCCCGCACGAAGTGATCGGTGAATTCGACGGTGCGCGAGTGCTATTGCGTCCTGCTTCGCCTGGGACCGGGATCATCGCTGGCGGAGGTGTGCGAGCGGTTGCCGAAGCAGCTGGCATTCGCGATGTGCTAGCCAAATCGCTCGGGTCAAGCAATCACGCGAATGTGGTGAAGGCGACTATTGCCGCATTGCGATCGCTCCGGCGAAAGGATGAAATTTTCAAGGTTCGGGGGATTGCGTCACGAGACGGAAAGGGGGAGCTACATGGTGCGCCTTCATAATCTGCGGCCGCGCCCCGGTTCGCGTCATCGGGTTAAACGCCTCGGTTGCGGTGAGAGTTCCGGCCATGGAAAGACCAGCGGGAAAGGGTCCAAAGGCCAAAAAGCGCGTTCCGGCGGGAGCATCCGACTCGGCTTCGAAGGCGGACAGATGCCCCTGATTCGGCGATTGCCGAAGCGCGGATTTAACAACGCGGCGTTTCACAAGCGTTACGCGATCGTGAACCTGAGTGATCTCAATGCGTTTGAGGCCGGCATTGTGGTAAACGAAGAGTTGCTTCGTCAATCGAAGCTGGTCCGCGGTCATTTCGCTGGCATAAAAATCCTTGGCGAAGGCGAAATAAAGCACGGTTTGAAGGTTCAAGCAGACAAGGTCAGCACGAGTGCACGCGAAAAGATCGAGAAAGCCGGAGGGACCGTTACCTTGGTTGAAAGGCGCAAAAAAGAGAAAAGCGAAGCGGATGTTGCTGCACCCGGAGCGAACCCGGACGCCGCGGTCGCGACAGGTAAGCCGCGTGCGAAGGCGAAAGCGAAAGCCAAGTCGCCTAGTAAGAAGCGCGCATGATTTCCGCGTTTCTAAACACAGTCAAAATACCGGAGCTGCGCCGGCGCATTCTGTACACACTGGGAGTGATCGTGGTTGTGCGGTTAGGGGCTGCGATCACCACGCCGGGTGTAAATCAAGGCGTTTTGCAGGAGTGGTTCCACACTTCGTTAAGCCAGCGCAGCGGAGGTGGTTTAGCGGCGCTTTTTAACTTGTTTAGCGGTGGCGCGCTTGAAAACTGCGCCATTTTTTCCCTCGGCATTATGCCTTACATCAGTGCGTCGATCATGATGCAGTTGCTGACTGCAGTGATTCCGCAACTCGGGAGGTTGGCGCGCGAAGACGGTGGTCGCCAGAAAATCATGCAGTTGACGCGCTACACCACAGTGGTGCTGTGCATTTTTCAAGGTTACCTCCTGGCCCTTTCGTTTCAGCACCCGGAATCGTATCACACCATGCTGCCCGGAATCACTGATACGATCAGGCAATTGGGCGTTCCGTTAGTAGACGATCTTGGCTGGAAATTCCGGATTGTTACGGTGATATCCCTAACGACCGGGACCATGCTCTTGATGTGGCTGGGCGATCAGATCACCGAGCGCGGTATTGGCAACGGTATCTCGCTTATCATTACAATTGGCATTGTCGCACGCCTGCCGGCTGCCCTTGTGCAGGCGTGGAAGACTTTTGTGCCTTCCGGGCAGACCGGATCGAGCCAGGTGAACCCGATGGTCCTTGTTCTGCTCGTAGTGGTCCTCATTTTTGTTATCGCCGCAGTAATCGCGATTACGCAAGGCGTTCGGAAAATCACGGTGCAATACGCAAAGCGCGTGGTTGGCCGCAAAATGTATGGGGGCCAGACACAATATATGCCTTTGAAGGTGAATTATGCTGGCGTGATGCCCATCATCTTTGCCTGGGCACTTCTTTTGTTCCCCGCTACCATTGTTCAGTACGGATTTAGAAACAGTCCCACTGCTGCCCGCATCGCGGCGGCGCTTTCCACAGGTTGGCCACATTATGTCGCTCTTGCCGGGATGATTTTCTTTTTCAGCTATTTCTGGGTCGCCACGCAGTTTCAACCGACCCAGATCGCTGACGATCTGAAGAAATACGGCGGTTACATTCCCGGTGTGCGCCCTGGAAAACCAACTGCCGACTTTCTTGATTTCACCATGACGCGATTGACGTTTGCCGGTGCGATTTTTTTGACGCTGATCGCGGTCTTCCCAAGTCTGCTCAGCCAATGGTTGAACGTGCCGGTAATTACTGCTCAGTTTTTCGGTGGGACGAGTCTGTTGATCATTGTCGGTGTTATGCTCGACACCATGCGGCAGGTCGAGACTCACCTGATTCAGCGGCATTACGACGGGTTTTTGCGCAAAGGCCGGATCCGAGGGAGATCGTTTGACCGCGCCGCGTACTCGCGCGGCGAAGCAGCGACACGAAGTACTCTGATTTGGTTTGGTGTGGGAATTGCCGTGCTTGTGATTGCCGGGGTCGCGATCTTTCTGTATGGGCGATAGGTGAAAAGGCGGCTTGTTCTTCTCGGCCCGCCCGGTTCCGGCAAAGGCACCCAGGCGGAAATGATTACACGGCACTTCGGAATTCCCGTGACTTCACCGGGAGCGATTCTACGCCGTGAACGCGATCTTGGGACGCCGCTGGGGCAGGAAACTGCGGAAGTGCTCCGGAGCGGGGGACTCGTTTCGGATAAAATCATTATTGGATTGATTGAGGACTGGTTGCGATTGCATGGCAGCCACGGATTTGTCTTCGATGGATTTCCTCGAACATTGCCACAAGCCGAAAGCTTGATGTCGATGTTGACGAAGTTGCGCACGGCGCTGGACCTGGTGATCTGGCTGGAGGTATCGGAGAATACGGTACGTGATCGCATCACCGGACGCCTTCAATGCGGCGAGTGCGGTTTTACCACGAGCTCGTCGAGTGCGCAATTTGCCAATCGCCCGGTATGCCCCTATTGCGATGGGCGATTGGAACGCCGTAACGATGATGATCCTGGCGTATTGCAGACGCGATTACAGGAATTTCGCACCAAGACCGAACCGCTGGGAACTTTTTACAAGAAGTTGTCGATCCTCCATCGGATCGATGGCAATCGCGACCGGGACACGGTGTTCGGTGAGATCTCGGGATTAATTGAAGACAATTCCCCAAAATGATTCCAATCAAGAACGCAAAGGAAGTCGACAAAATGCGGCAGGCCTGCCGCACGGCAAGCGACATCCTTGACCGGGTAGCCGACCTGATTCGGCCTGGAATTACAACAAAGGAAGTGGATCAGGCTGCGGCCGATTTTATGAGCGAAGCCGGCGTGAAGAGCGCGTTTCTGGGGTATAAACTCGGGCACCGCGTTTTCCCTGGAAACATTTGCATTTCGCTTAACGACGAAGTGGTCCACGGCATCGGCAGCCAGCGACGGATTCAGTATGGCGACATTGTGAAGCTCGACATCGGTATTGTTCAGGATGGTTGGGTTGGAGACAATGCCACCACTGTTCCTGTTGGAATCATTGACGAGCGCACCGACCAGTTGCTGCGTGTAACTGAAAACGCGCTTGTCCAGGCTATCCGTGTCGCGCGGGAAGGACGACGCGTGGGCGATATCTGCGCGGAAATTGAGGACGAAGCGCGGCGCAATGGGTTTTCGGTTGTTCGTGAATTTGTTGGGCATGGCGTCGGGCGCAAAATGCACGAGGAACCGCAAATCCCTAATTACGGCAAACGCGGCAGCGGACCAAAACTAAAGGCAGGAATGACCCTGGCCATCGAGCCGATGATCAACATCGGCACGTCTGAAGTGCGATTGCTCGACGATGGCTGGACAGTCTGCACCGCGGATGGCATGCCCTCGGCACACTTCGAACATACCGTCCTGATCACTAAAGAGGACCCCGAAATTCTTACATGGCGCGCAAAGACGCAATTGAGGTAGAGGGCACTGTCGTCGAGTTGCTGCCTAACACAATGTTCCGGGTCGAGATTCCGGGGGGCCGTCGCGTGCTGGCACACATTTCCGGCAAAATGCGTCTGCACTTCATTCGGATCTTGCCAGGAGACAAAGTTATGCTAGAGATTTCACCCTACGATTTGTCGAAAGGGCGAATAATTTATCGCCAAAGATGACAACCCGGCGGGCGGCCGCGGTTTTCGATTTCGCGAATTATGAAAGTACGACCATCAGTAAAAAGGCTTTGTGCGAGTTGCAGGATTGTGAAGCGCAAGAACGTGGTGCGCGTGATCTGCAAGAACCCGCGCCACAAGCAGCGGCAGGGATGAGGATTTGCGCGTTGTAACTTTTGTAACCTCGTAACTTATTTAACTCACATCATGCCAAGACTATTAGGAGTTGAAATTCCAGCAGACAAACGCGTCGAGGTATCCTTGACGTATATTTACGGAGTCGGTTTTAACACTGCGAAGCGCATTCTTGAACAAACCAACATCGATCCGAACATTCGAGCGAAAGATCTCACGCCCCAGCAGTTGAACGAAATCATTCACGCGATCACCAACAACAAAATCAAAATCGAAGGCGACCTGCGGCGCGAAGTGCAAGGTAACTTGAAGCGTCTGCAGGCAATCAATTGCTACCGCGGAGTCCGTCACCGGAAAGGTTTGCCGGTGCGCGGTCAGCGCACTTCCACAAATGCCAGGACACGAAAAGGACCTCGCAAGACAGTAGGCGTAATTCGTAATCCTGACGCGAAAGCTGGCAAAGTTTAATCACGATTCACATGGCTGAAGAAACGAACCCCGCTAATCCGGACGAAGCAAAAACGCCCGGCGACGCCCCTCAACAGGAGCAGGCCCCCAAAGGGGCTGCCCCAAAAGCCGAAGCAGCGCCGAAGCGTCCGGGACCAAAGAAAGCCGCGAAACCGAAAAAAGAAGCGCAACCGGCGTCTCCGACCGCGGTACCGGAAAGTCTTTCGCTTTCGGCGGACGATGTTGAAAAGCCGAAGATCGTCAAAGCCAAGGGCAGCAAGAATGTTCATTCAGGCGTCGCGCATGTGCTGGCGACTTTCAATAACACCATCGTCACCATCACCGATCTCAAAGGAAACGTGATTGGCTGGTCGAGCGCCGGGAAAGTCGGCTTCAAGGGATCGCGTAAAAGTACTGCATACGCGGCGCAAATGGTGGCGCAGGATGCTTCACGTCAAGCCATGGGTCACGGGCTGAAAGAAGTAGAAGTATTAGTCAAAGGCCCAGGAGCCGGGCGCGAATCTGCGGTGCGCGCTTTGCAAGCCATCGGTCTCGATCTGACCGTCATTCGCGATGTCACGCCGGTGCCGCACAACGGTTGTCGTCCGCCCAAGCAGCGTCGCGTTTAGTTTTCCGCTTCAACAATTCAACGAACTCGAAATGGCTAGATACACAGGACCAAAAACAAAAGTGAGCCGCCGCTATGGTGTGCCGCTCTTCGGTTCATCGAAGGCGCTGGAACGGAAGAATTATCCGCCCGGCCAGCACGGTCCGCGAGGCGCCCGGCGCAAGCAATCCGATTACGCGATTGCGCTTGGTGAGAAACAGAAGCTTCGCTACCAGTACGGACTGCTTGAGCGACAGTTTCGGCGCATTTTCCAACAAGCGCTGCGCAAACGCGGCGTCACAGGTGAAACACTTCTTCAGTTGTTGGAAACGAGACTCGATAATGTCGTTTACCGCTTCGGCTTCGCGAATACCCGGAGCGCGGCGCGACAACTGGTGTCACATGGCCACGTGCTCGTGAATGGGCGACGCGTCAACGTCGCTTCGTACAACGTGAAGACCGGTGACGAAGTTACGATCAAAGACAAACCGAAATCACGTCAGCTGGTGCTGCGAAACCTTGATCTCACTCAAATTGTTCCGGTGCCCGACTGGCTCACAGTCGATCGCGATGGTCTCACGGGTAAGGTCGCACGCATCCCGACCCGGGAAGAAATGCAGCCGATCGTTAACGAGCAGCTCGTCGTCGAGTTGTATTCGCGCTAACAGCAGGTCGGCCAGCTTACCGGCGCACAGGTTTGCCAGGATTGTCAAACCCCCGCGCACGTGTGACCTCGATCTCTGCAGGCTAGGCTTGTTGATTTTGTTCGTGACATCTGTTGCGTTGTCTTGCAGAAAACTTTCGTAACAGTGGATCTTCCCCACAAAATTCGTGCGGTGCAAAAGGCAGTCGGTGTGGATTCCGACGGTAAGCCTGGGCCGAAGACATGGGAGGCGATTAAGAATCGGGTTTGTCGTGGGGCGAAGAGAGAACTCGTTAGCGTAGCGACACTCGTATCGCCGCCATCTTCGCTGCAGCTGAGCGATCAGGTCGATGATCGAAGCGAGAAGGCTATCGCGACGTTGTTGCCCGAAGTGCAACCATACGCGCGGGCGCTGGTGGCGAGAGCAGCTCAGCATGGGATCACGATCAAGATAATCAGCGGCCTGCGCACCTATGAAGAGCAGAACGACCTTTTCGCACAAGGCCGTGCCAAGCCCGGACGAATCGTAACCAACGCGCGCGGAGGTTTTTCGAATCACAATTTCGGAATCGCATTCGACATCGGAGTATTCGAGGGAAACAGATATTTGGACGATTCGCCGAAGTACAAAGCGGTTGGCATTCTCGGAATGGATATGGGGTTGGAATGGGGTGGCAATTGGAAAACAATTGTGGATCAACCACACTTCCAGTTACGGCCGAAATGGGCGGGAGATATCAGGGAAAGGGATATGCTGGCGGAGTTGCGGGCGCGCAAGGAATCGGGCATGGGAATGTACGCGTGAGAATAGGCTGAAGCCTCACTTCGCAAATCGCGCTGCCTTAGCTTAACGAGGACCGTCGCTACAATTCGGCTTTCAGATATTCCAACGCTTTGTCGTAACTTTTTCGTTCGAGATAATGGTTCAGTCGCGGATCGATTGAAGACGCGAGCGAGTGATGGAGACGGTCGATGGTTTCTGAAACCGCGCGCAATCGAGCGATGTGTT
>JBLMXD010000068.1:0-4841 GCA_050257575.1 Alphaproteobacteria bacterium
TTAACAAGCGTGTCGTTATTGAGGAAAACCAGATATTTCCCCCGCGCTTTCTCCGCGCCCCGGTTGCATGAAGAGATGAAACCCAAGTTTGTCTCGTTACGCAGATAAATCACTCCCGGCCTCCCCGAAACCGTTTCCGCAGTTCCATCTGTCGAGCAGTCGTCCACCACGATAACTTCAAATCGCTCCCTGCCCTGATGATCCTGAAGCGATGCCAGACAAGCCTTGGTGAAATGGACTTGATTGAAGACTGGAATGATTATTGAAACGTCAACCTGCTGATGAAATGGAAATTCGATAGGCCGTGTCGGGACTGGAGGCTCGAAAACACTTTGATTGGTCGTTTCCACCAGCGTGCGATTTTGCGTTGGCGCTGACTCCTGGCCTGAAACCAGCGACCAGATTTCATCGTCGATCTTGGCGATCTCGGAATTACTGGTTCGCCATTTTTCGTAATTCGAAACGATCTTTTCCAGATGTCCGTAGCCTAACAACTTCCTGGTCTTTTTCGGAGCAAGTTTCGCTTTCAGAGCAGCCATCGGATTTGCAAGCTGCCAGCGTAGTGATGACCGAAGCCGCATCGCTGCGTTGCTGGCGTCATCCAGTATGCGGCAAAGTCGCTTCGTGGCTTGCAATTGTTTTCGCAGGCGGTTCCGAAGTTCAATTGCCTTCGCCTCGCTTTTCGCTAAGTCAATGCTTCTGGTGCGGAGAAGTTCATTGATTTGTGCGATGCGTTCGGTATAGCGACCTTCGGTCCCCTTCAAATGAGCAGTGAGTTCTTCGACTTGGGCCTTGTGACGCCCTTCTGCTTGTTCAAGGAGTCCCTGGTAAAGTTGCTCAATCTGCGCGACTCGCTGAGGAACAAACGTCTGTAGCCGGCTGACGGATCCCGGAAGCAAATCATCAGACGTCAACGGCGCTTTAGACCTCGATGGCTTCGCTTTGCTTGGGGAGGCTTCGGCCACCAACATGCGATAAAGATCAATCGCTTCCGGGGCAACGCGGGCATCGATCAGCTGTTCGATTGTGAAATGCGTATGACGCTTGCGCGCTGTGACAAGAGCAGCAGCGCCAGCTGCTTTTGCGGCAGGTAACCCGATAAAGTCTGTAATCCTCCGAAGTTCCAGTTCCGGACTCTGAAAAAAGTGATCGTAATGCGTGATGAGTCGCTCTTTTCCATTTGTTCCTTCGAGCAAGCGGCGGTTGTAGATTTCCCAGAGCCGCAACCCAAATGAATACGACGTTCCATTTCGTTCTCGCATAGAGTGCGCGACTTCGAGTGGATTGCGCACGACGGCGACCGTTCTGAGCCCGGACAATACCTGTTGCCAGAATGGCATCGTCAGACTGTTGCGGGGATCCTTCCAACCCCACACACTTGCCGAATCGAACTTTTCTATCAGCAACCGCGCTTTGAGACGCAACGAATCGAGTTGGGCCCCCGTCAAGTCCTCATTAGGCTTCGGCGGCAGGTCCCAGGCGCCACCCAGCTCACTTAACAGCTCGTCATTCAGAGCTACAAACCCGAGGTGTTCCCAAAAACCATCGGGGTTATCTGCCTGCGCGGGCATCAATTCGTCTTTTGGACCAAGGTAGAGGCCGCAGGCGTGCAACAGCCTTGTCACCATCGATGTCCCTGAGCGATGAGCTCCGGCTATGCAAATCGCTCTCTGTATATCAGTGGTATTTTTCACTCGAAAACCTTACACAATTGTTCAGCCTTCTTGCCTGAATTAATTAGAGGAATCAACCATCGGACTACTTTAATTGGATAATTACTCTGGTGGCTGCGTTTTGCTCACTCGTAAACCAGAATCAGCCTCTTGCCATCAGCGCGACGTCTCGTTGCTCAACCACGGTGGCTCGCCTCAGACTCGTCAAATGGTCGTCGCTGAACAAGAACTCCAGCTTTTTGCGTGCCGCGTGGGTCGAATACAGAGCGCGTGTTTTCCTGATACCATTCTCAGAAAGCCGCATCCAAAGTTCTTCTGACTCGTAAAGCTCAATTAATGCGCGCGCGAAGTTTTCCGGCTCGTCGGCGACGAGAATGTCTTCGCGATTCTGAAGTTCCATCCCTTCGATAGCGAGAGACGTTGCAACCACTGGCACACCAAAAGCCATGCTTTGGTTGATCTTGCCTTTCACGCCCGCTCCAAATCGCAGCGGTGCAATCGATAGCTTTACGTTATCAAAGAACGGGCGAACGTCTCGTTGCAATCCTGCGACGACGATCCGGTCCGTTGCCAGGGCAGCGACTTCTGGCGGCGCCATGTCCCCGATGATGTAAAATCTGGCATCGGGCAGATGTTTGCTCACCAGAGGATAAATCTCCTTCGCGAAGAAGAGAATCGCATCGATGTTCGGGCTGTGCTGGAACCCGCCGATAAAAAGCCAATCTCGACGCGCTGCGAACGGCGTCTTCAAGCCCGGGACGTCGACAATCGTTGAGAGAATCTCAATCGATCTATCTGGCTTGGCTTCGCGGAGAAGCTTCTGTTCCACGCTGCTCACCACCCAGGTTTCGTCGGCTTGTTCAACGAGATCGTATTCCAGCTTTTCTTGCTGGCGCGCCCTTCCTCGGGTCTCCGGGTTGTTGGTGATGTAGGCCTCTCGACGGGTGCGAAGAAAATGTAGGTCGACAGTATCAAAAATGATGCGGCTCCGCGGTGCGTACAGTCGCGTATCTGCAATATGTTTGCGAGCAAAGTCGCACCGGCTTAACACCACCGCGTCAAACTCAGGGCCGTGCGAAATGAGATAATCCCGCACCTTATTGATATAAGGGTGGCAAATTACTTGGATCCCACGTTTCTGCAATTCGTCCCCATAAGGCGGGGTATTCGCACAATTATCGGGAATAAACGTCACGCGATGGCCCAACTGACGAAGGATGTTAAGAATGTGGAACATCCGGACTGATCCCGCGTCCTTATCCGACATTGGAAGATGATGGTCGATCACCAAAATGTTTTTTCGACCGCGGCGGGGCTGATGCAAAAACGCCACATCACCAGCAGCCGGCTTTGTCATCAGTTCAGCAGTCCAGGTCTCGGCGAAGATCGAGCGATTGATCGATTGGTATTTTTTTTTGCCTGTCGAAAGATCAATGCCGCCTCTTGTGCCTTGGTAGTGAATGACCTCACTGAGCGGTTGATACAGTACCCTGTAACCAGCCCGGCGAACTTTAAAGGCTAAATCGGCATCTTCGTAGTAGGCGGGCGCATAGCGCGCATCGAATCCCCCCACTCTGTGAAAGAGCGCCTTTGGAATCATCAACGCTGCAGCCGAGCAATAATCCACTTCACGTAGATAATTGTATTGCGGTCTGGCAGCATCATCAAACCTCCCATAGTTCCATCCAGAAGCGTCTCGCCAGATAATGCCGCCTGCCTCCTGCAAACGCCCATCGGGATAAATAAGTTTTGAGCCGACAATGCCTGCTCGTGGCTCTTCTGCGAACGTATTAACTAACGACCCTGACCAGCCCGGCTTTACAAGCGTATCGTTATTCAAAAAGAACAGGTATTTGCCTCGGGCCTTTTCCGCCCCGCGGTTGCAGGACGCAATGAAACCGGAATTCGTTTTGTTGCGTAGATAAACAACCCCCGGTATTCGAGCAACCAGTTCAGCGGTACAATCCGTTGAGCAATCATCCACTACGATGATCTCAAAGCGCTCTATTCCCTGATCTTCTTGAAGCGAGGTCAGGCAGGCTTGCGTAAAATGAAACTGGTTGAACACTGGAATGATGATTGAGATGTCCGGCTCACCGTGAAGTTGAAACTCAATCGGAGCCGCTGGCGCAGGAGGTTCAATCCGAGGCGCCGACACAGGAGGTTCCACCAGTAGTGCTTTTCCCAACGGCGTCGTCTTTGCACCTGAAATCAGAACTTGGATTTGCTCATCAATCCCCGCAACCCCAGGATGGGTGGATCGCCACTTTTTGTAAGTCGAGACGACCCTTTCCAAATGCCCGTAGCCTAACAAGTGTCGCGCCTTCCTGGGAGAAAGCTTTGCTTTCAAAGCAGCAATCGGATTGGCAATTTGCCAGCGCGATGAAGAGCGAAGTCGCATCGCCGCCTCGCCTGCCTCATCCAGAAATCGAGAGAGTCTTTGCGTTGCTTTTAATTGCTGACGCAGGCAGTTTCGCAAGTCCTGTCCATGCGCTTCACTCTCGCGCAGAAGGTCATTCATCTGTGCAATGCGCTCGCACAACTGTTCGATTTCCCTGGTATAATGGGTGCTGAGTTCTTCGACTTGGGCCTTGCGCTGAGCTTCGGTTTGCGCCAAGTGATCGGTAAATTCCTCAACTTGCGCTTTCTGCTGCGCCTCTGTCTTGGCGAGATGCGTGTCAACCTTATTTTTCACTAAAAAATCAAAGAACGATGGCCAGTGGAGTGCGTCAAGCCGATTAATCAGGCTTGGCCGCAATCGGCGGCCTGCGGGACCTGTGTCTTGGCGCTTAGCGGGAATCCTTCAGACGTAGTAAAATCTCGTCGCACAAATCCCGGCTATATCTAAGTTCAAAGCGATGGAGCGAAATGACGGACGCGGACCGGATGAGATCCGACCCATCAATTTCGAGCTGAACGTGGCGCCGCATGCGAGCGGTTCGGTGCTTGTCTCAATGGGCAAGACCCAAGTGATTTGCGCCGTCACGATCGAAGAAACGGTGACGCGCTGGATGAAGGAGCAGGCGGTAACTGGCGGCTGGCTGACGGCCGAATATTCCATGCTGCCGTATTCGACGCAGCCACGCAAACCTCGCGACATAACAAAGGGCCGTATCGACGGCCGCAGCGTGGAAATTCAACGGCTCATCGGCCGATCGTTGCGCGCGG
>JBLMXD010000069.1:0-11442 GCA_050257575.1 Alphaproteobacteria bacterium
GTGGACGCTCGACGTTTTCCACACAAGAGAATGAAACGTTATCTCATCACAGGCGCGAGCCGTGGCATTGGTCGGGCAATCGCAGAAAAGCTCGCGGGCAAAGACGTGGAACTGCTTTTGCACGGGCGCGACACGGTGGCTCTTGCGCAAACGCGGAAAATTGTCGAGCCAGAATGCGCGAAGGTTACGGTTTTGGTTTACGATCTCGCGACGCCGCACGGCGTTGCCGATCTCATTGCCGAGGTAGGCAGCAAGCCGCTCGATTTGCTGGTGAACAATGCGGGCATTGCAGCGGTGAAACCATTTACCGAGATTACTTCGATAGAATGGGAGCAAACCGTGGGCGTGAACATTACCGCTCCGTTCCAGTTAACACAGCGCTTTGCACCTCGCATGCCCCCGGGGTCGAGCATCGTTAATATTCTCTCGGTCGCGGCCAAAACCGCGTTTCCGGGTTGGAGCGCCTATTGTATGAGCAAGTTTGCCCTCGAGGGTTTTTCGCGCTGTGTGCGCGAAGAACTGCGCGACCGAAAAATTCGCGTGATCAACCTTTATCCGGCCGCAACGGACACGGAGATATGGAACCGGGTGGAGGGTCAATGGCCTCGCGAACGAATGATGAGTGCGAAGCAAGTGGCTGATGCTGTTGCGTTCGCGTTGTCCCGACCGACCGACACGCTGATCGAGAATATCACTTTATCGAGTCTGGCTGGAAATCTGTGAGCGATCAGGCAAGCTTTGCGAGAGTAAAGGATTGTAGCCACGGTTTCGTGAGCCGTGTTCGAAGGATGCCGTCGTGCCGGAGACGACCGAGCGGAGGTCCGCCAGTCGGACGGACTCGTCCCATGGCGAGCTGGTGGCTACAGTGCGGAAACTACGAATCCCATGATTGAAGCGCTCCAAAGCGAACTCAGTATCAACGTGATCGCGTCAATTATCGTATCAGCGCTCTTTCTCGCCGTTGGATTCGCTTGGGGAAAGTACAAAGAACGAAAACGGAAGTTTGGGAGAAATCTGGAGGAGTACGATTTTTATCCATTCATAGTCACTCGTGAAAACTTCGGCGAGTTCAGTCTCAAGGATTTCCGCCTGGGGATGCATTACTTCCTCAAGAACGAAGATCATACCGCTGCGCGGCAGCTGATTTTCATCGGCGAGCAAAACGATGTGCGCAATCAACTCGAGCCCGCCGAACAAAAGGTTTATGCTCAGTTATTCGAGAAATACGACGGTAAGAAGGTTACCGATGACACCCAGGAATTCCTCGAGAACTACGAGCGTATTGTACGTCTGATCGGAAAATCGTTTCCAAATACCGGAATCGAGATCCTGCTGCATAATCTGGCCGACCCGGCGCACTCGCTCATTACGCTGGAGAACAATGTCACAGGCCGGCATTTACGCGATGGCACGACGAATCTGCTAATCGATCTGAAACGGCGGCAACTGCTGAACGAGGACAAATTGAATTACGAGCTGAACATTGGCGCCCGGAAATTCAAATGCACAACGATCCCGATTAAGCGAAAAGAATTCGGCATTGTTGGGGCGATTTGCATCAACATCGATTCTAATTACATCACGAACCAGGTGCTTCAGGACCGCGAACGAATTGTAACGTGGTTCCAAAATTTTCTTCGCACTGATATGCAGCTGGACGAAAACATTCTTAGCAAGGACGAATACGCGAAGGCCCTCAAGGGCAAACGGCATTTCAAAGACGAAGCGGTTTGATCAGGGTCATATCGTCGCGACGCAACGCGTACCGCAGAGAAGCGTCGAATCTTTCGAAATCAGAAAAAGCAAAATCTTCCAGCCGCTCTGCGCTGTTTCGTTTTTTGGACACGGTCATCGATTGCTGGCCATGACCTTCGCGGGATTGTTCACTTCAAGCTGAGCACTGACTTTTTCAATTTGTGCGGCTTGTTCTTTCACCATCACCACCAGAGCTTGGACTTCCTTTTGTTGCTCTGCGGCGAGTGTTTGTTGCGCTACCACAGTTGAATTAAGCCGCGAAATCGCCGCTTGCTGTTCCTCGACCTTCTTGTGCTCTTTGATGAACTCATTGAGCAACATCGCGTTCACCTGGTCGTAGCGCACGCTGTAAGGCTGTCCTCCTTTATCGCGCAACACCAAGTCGGGGTTCACCGCAGCTACTTCCTCGGCGATTAAGCCAAAACATGGTGTATTTTTAGCATCGGTCTTGTAATGGAACGTCACAGGCTTAAGCGACAAGATCGCTTCGCTGTCCCTATCCATGGGTCGAACATCACGCTTGAAGCGTTGCGAGGAGAGAAATACGCCTAACTTTCCAGCGTTATCGATATATACTGTTCCAGCGCCGCTTGGATCAACCGTCTGGCCAGCGATGCCACCGATATAACAGGCCGATTGTCCCGCGGCGGTCGGCAGATTATCGGCGATGCGGATGGTGGCGTTCTCGCCGGCTACCCCGTAGACTTCGGCGCCGATGCAAACGTTGTTGGTGCCGGTGATGCTGAAGCCGGCCGAGTCGCCGATCGCGGTGTTGCTGCTGCCGGTTTGGTTGCTCCATAACGCTGTGTCGCCGAACGCATCGTTTTGGAAACCGGTGGTGTTGCCGAAAAGCGCACTACCACCGAAGGCGTTGTTAAAGGAGCCGGTGTTGTTGCTAAAGAGTGCGAACACCCCATGAGCATTGTTGTCGTGGCCGGTGGCATTGCTCAAAAGAGCGCCGGCCCCGATGGCGGTGTTGTTGTCTCCGGTGTTGGCAAAGAGAGTCCCGGCACCGATCGCCGTGTTCAGGGCGTTAGTGGTATTACTCCTAAGAGAAAGGTAGCCTACTGCCGTGTTGTACCTGCCCGAGGTTAGACTAAACAAGGCGTTTTGCCCTTCTGCGGTGTTGCCGCCAGGATAGCCTCCATCCGGTGGCGGGTTGACTGCCTGTGCGATTTCGCAAAGCGCAACGCAGGTAATTGCAATCACGCTAATGGGTTTCGCAGAGATGTTCATTTTAGTGTTCCTTTCGTTGTCTGACTTAAGCAACCGCGCATCGTTGTAGCATCCTTGTAGCCGCGGCGCTCTGGCGCCGTGCGAGGTGGGGATGGAACGCCTCGACAGAGCGAGGCGGCTACAGCATCGGCGTCACGAGTTGTAGCCACTGGGTGGAGCCTTAGGGCGCCTCGATTTATGACGTCGGTTATATTCGCGAAATCCATCAGTGTAAGGCGGTGATTTTCGGTCTGGCTCGGTCTAACTCGATCGCGGCAGTCACTTTTTGTAAGCCGGCGGTAAGCGCTTTGATCTGCTCTTCCAGACGCGCGATGGTGGTCTCCTGTGCCTCTATTCTGCAATGCGCCTTGAGAAACTCATTAAGCAACATTGCGTTCACGGCATCGTAGCGCACGGTGTACGGCCTGCCGTCCTTGTCGCGGATTACTAGATCGGCATTGACCTTTTCGACGTCCTCGGCCACGAGACCCCACTGCGGTGTGCGTTGTGGATCGATCTCTTTTTTGTAATGGAAGGTAACCGGTTTGAGCGCAAAGATTGACTCGCTGGCCGTATCCATCGACTTGATGTTGTCCTTGAAGCGCTTTGAAGAAGTATTCGTGCCGAGATGGCCAAACAAATCGATGTAGACCGGCGCCCCGGCGGCGGCTGTTTGACCATAGATGCCCGCAATATACGTGTCTGTCTGTATCCCCGGAACGCCGATACGAATAGTGTTTGCTTCACCAGTTGGGCCAGAAACGGATGCGCCGATGTCAATGTTGTTATTTCCCGAGGTGAGATTTAAACCAGCCTGGTAACCCACGGCCGTGTTGCTGCCGCCCTGGTTGTTCCCTAGCGCTGAATAACCGATCGCCGTGTTCTGATCCGCGGTGGTGTTGGCATACGATGCGCCGGTCCCAAGGGCCGTGTTCGCGCTGCCAGTAGTGTTAATCGCAAGGGCCGAGTAACCGCAGGCTGTATTGACGCTGCCAGTGGTGTTATCAAGGAGCGCAGCTGCTCCGCTCGCAGTGTTGTAAAATCCGGTGGTATTGCCATAGAGCGCCTGCCGGCCACTCGCGGTGTTGTTGTAGCCAATAGTATTCGTTGTCAGCGCGAGGTATCCAACCGCTGTGTTTGACGTCCCAGCAATCGCACCTGTATTATTTCCATAAAGGGCTCTATAACCGACGGCTGTGTTGCCGTCGCCCGGATTACTGTCAAAGCCAAGCGCGTCATTACCGATTGCCACGTTGTAGTTGCCGCCAGCGTTATTGCGTAACGCGCTGACACCAATGGCCACATTTTGCGCCCCTGTGGTGTTGATCAGGAGGGCGCCTTCGCCCATCCCTGTGTTTCGATCGCCTGTCGTATTGCTATAGAGCGCGCCGTTACCGAACGCGTTGTTGAATGGGCCGCTCGTATTGCTGTAGAGCGCTTGAAACCCGACAGCATTGTTGTTGACACCAGTCGTGTTGACTGCGAGCGCTTGTGAACCTACCGCTGTATTTGCGTCGGCGGTATTATTAGATAGGGCAAAATAGCCAAGAGCAGAGTTATTATTTCCCGTGGAGTTGAACAACAGCGCGCGCTCCCCGATGGCGGTGTTTTGGCCGCCGGTTGTGTTGTAGTAGAGCGCAAATAAACCGTTTGCGGTGTCATCCGAACCTGTGGTGTTGCTGTAAAGCGCGCCCACGCCAGTAGCCGTGTTGCCCCCCCCGGTAGTGTTGCTATAGAGCGCATCGTTGCCATGGGCGGTGTTCTCGTTGCCGGTGGTGTTGCTATAAAGCGCCTGATAACCGTCAGCCGTGTTGAACAAACCGGACGTGTTGCTAAATAGTGAGAACCAACCGTGGGCGGTATTTTGCGATCCGGTCGTGGCCGCATTCAGCGCCTCGACGCCTTCGGCTGCGCTGTTGCCATTGCCTCGGTCTTCGGTAGGCGTGGCTGTTGGGGTGGGAGTGGGCGTTGGGGTTGGAGAATGGTGTTTTTCCGGCTGCGGAAGTGTTTGCTGCGCCTGGGCTATTGGCGCAAGTTCAATACAGGCGAGAGCGACAGCGGCCAACGCAGGATGGATAATATTCGTCATTGTTTTCACACGTTTTCTCCTTTGATGAAGTAGGTCTTTAGCCGGTAACGCGCAGGCCGGCCGGAAATCGCGCCAAAAATTTAGCGGCTAGGCTTTTCAAAGTAGTCAGCTGCAGCCAGCAATGCGACCTGATCATTATTGGCGCACGACGTTGGCGTGGCCGCGATTTTCCGGCAGCATTCGTTTTGGTCGAACGAAATGCGGTAAGACCTACGGCAGCGGCGCAGGGTGAGGATGTGGAGTTGGGCGCGGAGGGTGCGTCGGGTGTGGCCTGGGAGTCGCCGTAGGCGTGACCGTTGGGGTAGAGGTTGGTGTCACTGTGGGCGTCGCGGTTGCAGTTGCTGTAGCGGTTGGACTTGCCGTTGGTGTGGCTGTGGCTGTCGCTGTGGCAGTCGGTGTAAATGTCACAGTAGCTGTAGGTGTAGGCGTGAACGTGGCGGTCGCCGTAGCTGTTGCAGTAGGTGTTGCCGACGGAGCCTGAGTCGCTGTGGCAGTAGCCGTTGCTGTTGCGGTCGGTGTTGGTGTAAATGTCGCGCTAGCTGTGGGTGTTGGCGTGAACGTAGCCGTCGCTGTTGGTGTGGGTGTGAATGTAGCGGTTGCCGTTGGTGTTGCTGTCGCCGTGGCAGTTGCGGTTGCAGTTGCCGTGGCTGTAGCTGTAGCCGTTGGGGTGGGAGTAAATGTTGCTGTTGGTGTTGGTGTAGACGTAGCGGTTGCGGTCGGGGTAGATGTCGCCGTGGGTGTTGCTGTGGGCGTGGGTGTAAAGGTCGCTGTTGGCGTTGGTGTGAAGGTTGCCGTGGCGGTTGCTGTGGCTGTCGCAGTCGGGGTCGGAGTGTAAGTAGCCGTGGCGGTCGGTGTAAACGTGGCCGTCGCAGTGGGTGTGAATGTTGCAGTTGCAGTGGGCGTTGACGTCGGCGTGACTGTTGCGCTTGGGGTCGGCGTAAACGTGGGGGTTGCTGTCGGTGTCGGCGTGGGCGTTCCCGCACCCGCACACGACGCAAGTGAGACCCAGGTCCGGTTGTCGAGGCAATTGGGGTAGTTGTGAGTCCAAAACGCGATGACCGAGCCGCCGGTGTTAATCGCGGGCCAATCAAGGTTGCCCAAAGAATCGCAATCCGGACCGTCGGCGGTAACCTGAGTCATGCCGTTCGTCGTATCGTAGAGGAAGATCTGAAAATAAAAGTTGGGATTACCACCTGTCAGGTCGTCGTCTGAGGCAAAAGCGATACGCGTCCCATCGCCACCGATCGACGGGAACCAGGTGTGCAGCACGTTGAGAGTTGTGCCAGTCGTTACCTGCGTGAACACGTGGCTGGTTGTATCATAGAGGAACACCTCCTGGTTGTGATTGGGGTTGCTTCCGGTTGGATCGTGGTCGGATACGAAAGCGATGCGCGTGCCATCACCATTTATAGATGGCGAAATGACCCGGCCTCCTCCCTCCTGAGTGGTGTTGGTAACCTGTAAGAAGGTATTGGTTCCTGTGTCATAGATGAACGCCTCGATGTTCTGATCCGGATTACCGCCGGCAAGATCGCAGCTCGACGCAAATGTGATGTGCGTGCCGTCAGCGCTGATTCTGCTGGAGTACTCATAGGTGCCGTTGATCTGAAAGCTACCGTTTTGGCAGAGTGTGGTGTTCGTAACCTGCGAGAGAGAACTCGTCGTCGTATTGTAGAGAAAGATTTCGTAATTCCCATCGGGATTGCTGCCAGAAAGGTTGCCCTTGGACACAAATGCGATCCGTGTGCCGTCGGCACTGATGGATGGTCCCCAACTAAACGTGAATAGATCGCCTTGGCCGATCTGAGTGAAGCTTTGCGTTGTCGTGTCGTATAGAAACACCTGCTTGTAGTGATTGGGATTACCGGCGGTCAGGTCGAGCTGAGAAACAAAGGCGATCTGCGTGCCATTACCGTTGAGGGACAATGTGGAAAACTGCCTGTTGTAGATATTGTTTGCACCGGGAGAGTGAGTGATTTGGCTCAAGATGGATGTGGTCGTGTCATACAGGAACAATTCATAGTTGTTTCCCGGGTTTTCGCCGGTCAGGTTCCCATTGGCCACAAACGCGATCCGTGTCCCGTCACCGCTGATTCCAGGAGCTAGTAAATCTTGGACAGCGGCCGTGGCAGCGATCATCGCCAAAGGACACGACACAGACGCCGGTAACGCCAATGCGGTCTGAACAGTTGTGGAATCGATCGGCGCCGTAAGTCGCCGCGCGGTTTGAGTGCGATTATCAGCGTAGCCAGGCGTGCTGGTGGAGCCGGCGCCCCGCTCTGTGCCGTCACCAGATTGCGGCGTGAACGTGGCGGCCAGTAACATCGCTGAGATCGAGATCAGCGCGACAGCGAGTAAGATTTGCAGTGCTGAAGCGCGTACCGACTTATTCTGTTTCTTTTTCATGGCGTTCGTGTGCGCGGCCCGGACGATGGGTTGTGTTGCCCAATTTCGTTGGTTTTTGTCTACTAACGCGCAGGCACGCGGCATATCGCGCCAAGAAACTTCTGTTTTTCCGCGCAATCGATGTGTAATGATGCAGCTGGGAGGTTTGCGCCGAGTTGCTTAATGAAGCCGGGAGACCAACAGCCTGAGTCACGGCGGGTGGAAACCACCGCGACCAGCGACGAGATGAGGTCAGCCTCGAACGGGCATGAAATTACGCAGTGGCTCGTCGCGTACCAGAACGGCGACCCTGGCGCGCTCGAGAAGCTATCGCCGCTCGTGTACGACGAGCTGCATCGCCAGGCGCTGCGTGCCTTTAGTCATGAACGGTCTGGCCACACACTCCAGCCGACTGCGTTGGTGAACGAAGTTTATCTGCGCCTTGTGAACCAGCGCGAGGCTACTTGGCAGAATCGCGCGCAATTCTTCGGCGTCGCTGCGCAAATGATGCGGCGGATTCTGGTGAGTCACGCGCGCGCCCGACAAGCTGCGAAAAGAGGCGGCGCCGAACAGCGGATCACGCTTACAGAAAACATGGCCGTTGGTCCACAACGTGATGTGAACCTGCTTGCTCTTGACGAGGCGCTGAAAAAACTGGAGGCGATTGATCTGGAAAAAAGCCGGATGGTCGAGTTGCGATTTTTCAGTGGCCTATCGGTAGCGGAGACGGCGCAAGTGATGGGTGTTTCGCCGCGGACAATCGACAGGCAATGGCAAACGGCAAAAGCGTGGCTGTACCGGGAGATCGCAGACGGCAGGCCGTGACACAGGAGCGATGGAAGCAAGTCCAGGCTGTGTTCGAGCAGGCGCTCGCCTTATCAGCAGAACAACGGCTGGCATTCCTGCAAAGCAGTTGTGACGGAGACGAAGAGCTGCGCTGCGAGGTACAGTCGCTACTCGACTCCCACGCGCGCGCAGGCAGTTTTATCGATGAGCGTAGCCTTTTCGTCGCCAGCGACGAAGGCGACGAGCGCGACGCTGTGGTTGCGAGCGGAGAATTGATTGGATCCTATCGGGTTGTGCGCGAGCTCGGCCGCGGCGGCATGGGCGCAGTTTACCTGGCCGAGCGCGCCGATGAGCAATACCAAAAACGTGTTGCTATCAAACTGGTCAAACGCGGAATGGACACCGACGCAGTGCTCCGCCGTTTCCGGAACGAACGGCAGATCCTCGCCAGCTTTGATCACGCGAATATTGCGCGGCTTTTTGACGCCGGCACGACAGCGACCGGCCTGCCTTACTTCGTCATGGAATATGTGGAAGGCGTTTCCATCGACAAGTACTGCGACGCGCACGCCCTGTCGGTGGCTGATCGGTTAAGATTGTTCCGCGAAGTTTGCGCGGCAGTCGCCTACGCCCACCATTGTGGTGTCATCCACCGGGACATTAAGTCGTCGAACATTGTTGTCACGGCTGAAAGGGTGCCAAAGCTGGTCGATTTCGGCATCGCAAAGATTCTCAAACCCGCCAGCGGCGCCGAAACGCTGCTCACAACCGCTGATCTGCGGCCGATGACGCCGCAGTATGCGAGCCCCGAGCAGGTCCGCGGTGAAACCCTCACCGCAGCGACTGACATCTATTCGTTAGGTGTTGTGCTCTACGAATTGCTCACAGCACAGTTACCTTACCACCTCGTCAGCCGGTCGCCTCATGATGTGGCACGCGCGATCACCGAGCAGGAGCCCACGCGCCCGAGCACGGCCGTCGCCAAAGGCGACGGAAATTCGAAATTCGAAATTCGAAATTCGAGAATTTTGAGGGGGGACCTCGACAACATCGTGTTGAAAGCATTGCGCAAGGAACCAGGGGGTCGATATCAATCGGTCGAGGAGTTGTCGGAAGACATCCGTCGCCACCTTGAGGGGCGACCGATCATTGCGCGGCCCATTCCGGCATCAACGCGAGTCTGGCGCTGGTCCCGTCGCAATCCAGTTTTGGCGACCGCGGCTAGCGCGTGTCTTTTGCTCGCGCTTGCCGTCGCTTGGTTGCTACGGGAGCAATTCCTCATGCCCAGAACCCCGGCACCGGCGAAGAGCATTGCGGTGCTGCCGTTTGAGAACTTGAGCCGGGATCCGGATAACGCCTTTTTTACTAATGGCGTGCAGGACGAGATTCTTACCGCATTAGCTCGGATCGCCGATCTGAAAGTCATCAGTCGGACGTCGGTCGCCGAGTACAAGAGCGGCATTGCGCGCGACATGGGCGAGATCGGCCAACAATTGGGGGTGGCGCATGTGCTGGAAGGAAGCGTCCAGCGATCCGACAATCACGTGCGCGTCAACGTGCAGTTGGTTGATGCGCGGAGCGACACACACTTGTGGGCGCAGACCTATGATCGCGATCTCGCGGACGTCTTCGCGATACAAAGCGAGATCGCGAAAGCGATCGCTACTCAACTTCAGGCGAAACTTTCTGTGAGCGAGCAAACCGCGATTGCACAACCGCCCACAAAGGATGTCACCGCATTCCTACTCTACAATCGGGCCAAGTCTCTCGTCGTTTTCACAACCATGAGTACTGGAGAGGAGCAAAAATTCCGGGATGCGATTGATCTTCTCAGCCAAGCGGTGACGCGCGATCCGTCTTTTTTCCTTGCTTACTGTCAACTGGCTTATAGCCACGACCAACTCTATTTCCTGGGCTTTGATCACACTCCCGCGCGGCTGGCATTGGCAGAAGCTGCTATCCAGGCAGCATTCCGTCTCCGTCCCAACGCAGGCGAAGCACACCTTGCGCGCGCAGAAAATCTCTACTGCGGCCACGCTGACTATGACGGCGCTCTGGGTGAACTCGAAATAGCCCGCCGATCGTTGCCGAACGATCCGCGAATCTTCGACTTGACCGGCGCCATCCATAGTCACCAGGGGAAGTATGAAGAAAGTTTGCGCAATCTTGAGCGCGCGCTCGAACTCGATCCGCGCAATATGTATATTCTTCAGCGTATCGCGGTAAGGAATGGACTTTTGCGGCGTTACGCCGCAGAAGCTGCCGTCTTGGATCGCTGTCTCGCCATCGATCCGAACGATGTTGACACGAGAGTAGCGCGAGCACGTCTCGATCTTGAGTGGAAAGCCGATCCACGTCCACTGCACCAGTTCATCGACTCGATTCGGGCTGAAAATCCTGCTGCGGTAACGACCATCGCCGATAGTTGGTTCGCTTGCGCTCTGGCTGAGCGTGATGCCAGTGCAGCGGAAGCCGCATTGGAGGCACTTGGTGAAAACACGTTTGGTAACGACGCGGTAAAACTCAGTCGCACGTTTGGCGAGGGCTTGATTGCACGCATGACGAAGGATGATCCTGGAGCGCGCGCAGCTTTTACTGCCGCTCGCGCAGAACAAGAGAAGCGCATGCAAGCCCAACCAAATTATGGCCCGGCACTTTGCGTCCTCGGTTTAATCGACGCCGGACTGGGGCAAAAGGAGCAAGCTCTACGTGAAGGGCGGCGTGCGATCGAGCTGATGCCACTGGAAAAAGATTTCACCAACGGCGTACAAATGATCGAATACTTCGCCATCATCGCCTCCTTGGTTGGCGATAAGGACCTAGCCTGCGAACAACTGGCTATCGCCGCCAGGCTGCCCGGTTACGTCAGCTACGGTCAATTGAAATTGCTGCCCTATTGGGACCCGCTCCGCAGCGATCCGCATTTTGAAAAAATCGCCGCCTCTCTGGCGCCAAAATAGTCTTGCCTGAAAGTCGGATTATTTTGGCGAGGCGTGCAGGACCGCTTGGTACTCGGGTTTTTTGTGGTACTCGACCAGGCGGAAACCCCAGCCGATTAGCGTCGACAGATCTTTCGTCTTCGCTTTCTTCTCGTTCAGGAACTTCTCGACTCGGCCTTTCAATTCCGGTTGTTGCTCCGTCATGTCCAGGATCTCGAAAATCTCCATCGATAAGAGCCAGTCTTCCGGATGTTCAGCCTGCTGCGTTTCCCA
>JBLMXD010000070.1:0-6505 GCA_050257575.1 Alphaproteobacteria bacterium
TGATCGGTGACGACCATGATTTTAAAATCATGCGAGCCGGGAATTTCGACCATTCCGACAAGATGATCGCGCGCGGCACATTCGCCTCGCAGCATTTTGAAAACATCGATGCCCTGGCGCACGTCGCATTCGCCAGCGGCGCCCGTCGCCATCGCAAAAAGATCCGCGAGGCTGATCAACTCGGTCCGCGTCGTTCCCTCAGGTAGCGTCCCCGGCCAGCTAAGCAACAGCGGAACGCGACAGGCGGCGTCAAAGAAGTTTTGTTTCTGCCAGCCGTGGTGATCGCCCATTAGATCGCCGTGATCGGAAAAAAAACAGATGAGAACGTTCTCCGATTTCGGTCGAGCTTCTACTGCATCGAGAATCCGCCCGAGACAGTAGTCCAGGTAACTGATCTCGCCGTAGTAACGCGCCTTCACAATTTTCGTCAGCGCGGGATTGATAGCGTCCGCCCATACGGCGTTTCGCATGAAAGGAATCTCTTCGTCTAAATGGTCCTCCTCAATATTGCCGAGGTTGGGACCTGGTAATCGCTCGGGATCATACATTCTGTTGAAAGGGATCGGCGGAGCCAGGGGCGGATGGGGCCCGACAAACGATACAAATCCGAAGAACGGCCGCGAATCGTCCGACGCTGCTATTTCCTCGATGACGCGACCCGCCGTCCACCACTCGCCGCCTAAATTGGCGGGAAGAGGACTGCGCTGCGGGAGATAATACATGTCTGTGCGTTCGCCCATCGGTTGCTCCAGGAAATCGAACTCCGGATGCTCATGCGCCAGCCATGCCCCGTAGTCATCACCT
Organism: Alphaproteobacteria bacterium; assembly: GCA_050257575.1. Taxonomy (GTDB): domain Bacteria; phylum Verrucomicrobiota; class Verrucomicrobiia; order Chthoniobacterales; family UBA10450; genus Udaeobacter. The sequence continues at coordinate 805 of JBLMXD010000070.1, forward strand.
TCGCGGTTTGGCGGATGATATGTTTCTTCGCAGCGCCACAGCGTTTCGAAACCCAGATCTTCGTTCCACGGATTCGTGTGGAACTTTCCAACTCCGAAAGTCCGATACCCGAGGCGCGACATTGTTCGCGCCAGATAGGCGCCGCAACGCGCTTCCATATCGGCAGGCTGCCCGTCCACGGGATTTGCCTTCGAATTACTGAACACGCGCGTCGTAGCCGGTTCGCAGCCGGTGCGGATCGTGTATCTCGCGGCAACGCAGACGGGACACGTTGCGTATGCATTAGAAAAACTGATTCCTCTTCGCACCAACCGGTCCATGTTCGGCGTGTAAAGATGGGAGTTGCCGAGCGCAGCAATGGTGTCGAACCGCTGCTGGTCGGTCATGATGAACAGGATGTCGGGCCGGTTCATCGGCACTTGCTCGAATCCCCCACACAAGAACTCGATCGAGTGGGTTTGTTTTTACTCCGAGCCATGCGGGTATTTGTAAGACCGCTTTTACGCGTCCGCCAGCTCGCTTCCGGTCAATCGGCGAAATGCTTCCACGTATTTGGCGGAACTTTTTTCGATCACTTCCGTTGGCAGACGCGGTGCAGGCGGAGTCTTGTCCCAATCAAGCGTCTCGAGGTAATCGCGCACGAATTGCTTGTCGAAGCTCGGAGGACTTTGCCCTACCACATATTGGTCCTTCGGCCAGAACCGCGAAGAATCCGGCGTCAGGCATTCATCGATCAATAGCAAATCTCCATTGACGGTGCCGAACTCGAACTTGGTGTCCGCGACGATGATTCCGCACTGGTCGGCATGGTCCCGGCCGCGCGAATAGATTTGGAGGCTTAACGTCTTTACGCGTTCGGCAAGTTTGTCACCCAGAATCCCGGCGCATCGTTTCATATCGATGTTTTCGTCGTGACCGGTTTCCGCCTTTGTGGCAGGAGTAAAAATTGGCTCGGGTAATTGCGAACCCAGCTTCAGCCCGCCGGGCAGTTTAATGCCGCAAACGCTTTGCGATTCCTGATATTCTTTCCAACCGGAACCCGCCAGATAACCGCGCACCACGCATTCCACCGGCAGTGGCTTGGTTTTCTTCACGATCATCGAACGTCCGGCAAGTTGCTCGCGGAACGATCGCAGCTCCTTCGGGAACTCGTCGAACTTTGCAGTAATGAAGTGGTTCTGGATATCATCAAAGTGGTTGAACCAGAAGGCAGAGATCTGATTGAGTACCGCCCCTTTGTGCGGAATCGGATCGGGGAGAATCACATCAAAGGCCGAGATGCGATCGGTAACGACAAAGAGCAGTGTTTCTCCAAGATCAAATACTTCGCGCACTTTGCCGCTGCGCAGTTTTTTGACGCCCGGGAGATCGATTGAGGATTGCGTGGCGATTTGCATGCACAATGCTTAACGTTCAGCGCCAAACTTTCAACTCGCCTCCTGCCTGTCATTCCGGGCGGAGTCGAGGAATCTCCGCAGAGAGGGAGAAGTGGTCAGACTTCTCGACTTCGCTCGACATGACAGGAAAGTGGATGCTGATTGTCGACACTTAATGTCTGATGGATCATGGCTGGAATTGTAGTCAAACCGCGCGCGCGAATTTTGCACGGACACGACTGGGTGTTCTCGAGCGAAGTACTCAAGGTTTTTGGAAATCCCGCCGATGGCGACGTGATTTCACTCAAGGATGGCAAGGACCATTTGATGGGGAGTGCCATTTACAATTCCAAGTCGCAAATTATGGCGCGCCGGTTCTCCCGCCGAAAGCAGGACCTTGATCCGGATTTCTTTCGACGCCGGATCGCTCAAGCCTCCGAATACCGGGACCGCAGAAACGTTGACCCTAGGCTGCGTCGCGTGGTGTGGAGTGAAAGCGACGGCCTCCCCGGCGTGATAATCGATCGTTATGGCGATCAGTTTGTTTTCCAAACCCTCACGCTGGCGATGGACTTGCGAAAGGAACTGATCACGGCTGCGGTGGTCGATTTGTTTGGCGACATCGTGATCGTCGAACGAAACGATGCGCCGGTGCGCAAGGCGGAGGGACTGGAACTGCGCAGTGAAGTGCTGCGGGGAATTTCGTCGCCAATTCCGATCGAAATCGCAGGTGTGAAAATCGAAATTGATGTTTTGCGTGGGCACAAGACCGGTTTTTATCTCGATCAAAGACACAACTACGGAATTGTGGCGGGCTATGCTCCGGACCGGCGCGTCCTGGATTGCTTCACAAATCAGGGTGCATTTGCTTTGACGTGCGCACGCGCCGGTGCAGCCGAAGTGACGGGCGTCGAAGAAAATTCCGAGAATATCGCCGCCGCAAAACAGAACGCTGCGCGGAACGCACTGAACATCGAATGGGTGCAACAGGACGTGTTTCAATTCTTGCGGACAGCGGAGAAGGCGGGTGCACAGTATGACTTGATCGTTCTCGATCCGCCCTCATTCACGAGAACGAAAAGCGGACTGCGCGACGCGTTACGCGGCTATCGGGAATTGCACACGCGTGCATTCAGGCTCCTGTCTAAAGACGGATTGCTGGCCACGTTTTCCTGTTCTCATCACGTCGATGACAAGGCATTCCTGCAAATGATTACTGACGCACTGATAGACGCGCGGCGTTCCGCTCGGCTGTTGCACCGCTTCGAGCAGGCACCGGATCATCCGGTTTTGCCTACCATTCCTGAAACCGAATATTTTAAGGGCTTTCTCCTGGAAATGATGCCCGGACGCTGAAACTGAGACAGCGGACACTACAGGCTCCCGGCATCGTTAATTGCAGCTCAAAAAATTTTCGTCGCTAGCGATGGAATTGTCTGGAATTCTCGAAGGAGCCATCTAATATCCGCTACGACCAGCCTGGACGAAATCGATCATGGCAGAAAAAATCCGACCGGTTGAACAAATGCTCGACCTGACTGAAGAAGCACCGTCTGTCGAGCATCTCGACAATCAGGTGCAAAAGGCGCAGGAGCAATTGCTTCATCTCAAGCGCCAGCAGGAGCAGATCGAAAAGCAGAAACGCGAACTGGAAGAGTTAAGCCGGCGGCAGGACGAATTGGAACAAGGCCGGTCGGAAATGACTGACAAGCTAACTCGCGCGCTGGTTGTGCTTGAACGCGAAGCGTACAACGCACAAAGCAGACTCGAGCAAATCCGCGTCGCCCGGGAAAGTTTCGCTCAACACTTGGAACTGGTCGAAGCCATCGATCCGAGGAACTGGAATCCAGCGGATTTACACAAGGAGCTGAGCCGGGCTTTGAGCACCGTGGACGATGCGCGCACCGAGTACAATGAGCACCGCAGCCGTCTGCAAGCGAACGGTGGCACAAACGGTGATGCATCATTGCCTGATACGACGCCAGGCGTTTACGAAAACAGTGACGGGCGTTCGTTTGCGGAGTGGCTGCAGATCGGCCTCGCACTCAGTTTGCCTCTGCTCATTTTTGGCGTTGTCGCCCTTGCAATTTTCTTCTGGATTGCGAGCCGGTGATCGCAATGTTTCGGCGTTCGCGCAAACCGGCTCCGGCCCTTCACCGCAGGCAACAAGAAATAGCACGACAGGAAGCGGAACTGCGTGAAAAGCTCGAAACTCTCGAGCGCCTGGTCACACAACCTCCCCCTCCCGCGCAGAGCAAATCCCCGGTAGACATTCCGGAACGCATCCCGCCAGGCGCTCCGATTGAAAGGCGATTTCATGTGTCCATCGCCATGGACAGTCCCGTGGCGGTTGAACCGGATCGAAGACGCCGCCGACCTCGCGCGCTCCGGAAAGAGCGACGGCAAGGGCAGATCGTTTTCCTGATCCTTTTGGTTGCGCTGGCACTTGCAGTTATGTGGCTCATTAGCCATCTGCATCCTTGATGCGTCTGCCATGCCCGCTTCTTCGAACCTCGAGGTTGCGTACGTTGCAAGACTTGCGCGTATCAATCTGACAGAAAACGAGGAGAAAACCTTTCAGAAACAGCTCGATGACGTGCTGAAGTATGTGGAGAAGCTTCGTGAGTTGGATGTCAGCAATGTTGACGTAGCCGCAAACGTTTTAGCGGCTTATAACGTGTTCCGCGAAGACTCGTCGCGCGATTGGTTCACCGCGGAGCAGGCTCTCAGCAACGCGCCGCGCAAGGTAGACGACCTTTTCATTGTCCCGAAAGTTGTGGAATGACCGGGAAGGATCTGCCGGCGCTGAGCATCGCCGATCTCCAATTGCTGTTGCGTCGCCGCGAAGTTACCCCGCGGGAGGTGATCGACGCGTTGCTGGAGCGCATTGAAGCAGTCGATCGAGATATCGGCGCCTATCTCTCGATCGATATCGAGGCTGCCATCAAAGAGACCGAACACACAAACGTCGATCTTCCTCTTGGAGGCATTCCAGTTGCCGTTAAGGACATAATCAACGTGATGGGTCAGCCGTGCACGTGCGGATCCAAAATCCTGCATGGTTATCGCGCGCCCTACGACGCCACCGTGATTCAGAAATTACGCGCAGCCGGCGCAATCCCCTTCGGCAAGACGAACCTGGACGAGTTTGCCATGGGTTCCTCCACAGAAAATTCCGCCCTGAAACAAACGCGTAACCCGTGGGACCTGGCGCGTGTCCCGGGAGGATCCAGTGGAGGTTCGGCAGCAGCAGTTGCGGCAAATGAAGCGTTTGGCGCGCTTGGCTCCGATACCGGCGGTTCGGTACGCCAGCCGGCCGCATTATGCGGCGTAGTGGGAGTTAAACCGACTTACGGCCGGGTTTCGCGATTCGGACTGGTCGCGTTTGCGTCGTCGCTGGATCAAGTCGGTCCGGTAACGAAAACCGTGCGCGACGCTGCGTTGATCATGAACGCGATCGCGGGTCACGATCCGCAAGATTCTACCTCCCTCAACGGGCCGGTGCCCGACTACGTCGCGAATCTTGGAAAGGATTTGCGCGGCATGCGATTGGGCCTGCCAAAGGAATATATGATCGAAGGAATCGATTCGCAGGTTAGAACGGCAATCGACACGGCGGCGAACAAACTGAATTCGTTAGGCGCAGAAATTATCGAGGTTTCATTACCGGGCACGGAATACGCGGTCGCGGTGTACTACATTGTGGCTACGGCCGAGGCTTCGGCGAATCTCGCCCGCTTCGATGGTGTGCGGTACGGATACCGCGCGGAAAATCCGAAAGACATGCTGGATCTATACGGCCGCACACGCGAAGAAGGTTTTGGTTCGGAAGTGAAACGCCGCATCATTCTTGGCACTTACGTTCTGAGTTCTGGCTATTACGACGCGTACTACTTGCGGGCACAAAAAGTGCGCGAGCTGATTCGCCGGGATTTCGTGAATGTTTTCGAGAAAGTCGACGCTTTGATCTCGCCGACCTCGCCGGTAGCAGCATTCAAGATAGGCGATCGCGTTGCCGATCCATTGCAAATGTATCTGGCTGACATTTTCACCATAGCGGCAAACCTGGCCGGCATTTGCGGGATCAGCGTCCCGTGCGGGTTCGCCGCGCTCGACGGACATCGTTTGCCGATCGGTTTGCAGTTGTTAGGCAAACCACTCGATGAAGCGCGAATCCTGCAAATCGCACACGCGTACGAGCAAAGCACAGAGTGGCACAACGCGCGTCCCCCGATTGCTGCGCAGTTGCCGGAAACGTGAAGCCAGGCGGTGGATCGCTGCCGCTTTTTCATTGCTGCGGGCGCCGTTTTCCTCACACAAACCCG
>JBLMXD010000071.1:0-9189 GCA_050257575.1 Alphaproteobacteria bacterium
GCGCGGCGTGCCGGCGCTTTATACCGGCCGCGGCACAGATTTCATCGGTAAACCGGCGGGGTTCGGCCGGCAAAAGAAAGACGATTACACCGCGCACCATTATCATCAGGTGTCGGACGAAATTGACCCGAACTGGGACCTGTCCGGCGCGGTGCAGGATGTTCAACTTCTTTTTGAAGTCGGTTACCAGGTTGCTAATGGTGACAAATTTCCCGAATGGAAAGCCGGAAGCGAGTTCAAAGCAGATCGCGATAAGATGTTAAAAAAGTGATTGGATCGGCACCATTTTCCCGGTTGATCCTCGTTAGTGCGAAATGCAAAGAACTAAGTTGCAGCGCAGCGAATTAGATGGTTGAATCCCCACTCGCAAATCTGGAACTCTGATGGGCTCACTCAAGAAAAGACGGAAGGCAAAAATTGCCAAACACAAGCGGCGCAAACGCATGAAGGCGCACCGGCATAAGAAGCGCCTGCGCTACAAGCTCTAGCGGTAACGGCGGCCAAAGCCCAATTTTGTTATCCGCCTGCCGAGGGCAGCATTCAAATCGTTCACTGCCTAATCACGCCAGGGACCTCAAAACCCCATTAGCCTGGCGGTTTGCCGAACACGCACCAGAACGATAAGATTAGGCGTGAGGGAGCGGAAAAAGGTCGGGCCCGGTTGCGCCCGCCGAAAGATCATTGTCGCGGTCAGCTTCTTGATTTCGGCGCTGATCGCGCACGGCGAGGCGCCCAAAACTTCACCCGCTAAAACTTCTCGCGTCCATTCGGGAAAATCTGGCGGGCGACAGGACGATGCGGTCAACCTACGACCGGCACCGGACCTCGCGTTGCGTCCACAAGGGGCGCACAAAGCGGACGCCATTGCGCATTTCCTTGAAGGAATGGCATTCGAAGAAAACGGCGAAATGGAGCGCGCGTTGGACGCGTATCGTAAAGTGCTCAACGTCGATCCGGGTCAATCTGAACTTGCCTCACGCGTGGCCGGTTTGCTGGTGCAACAGGACGATTTTCCACAGGCGATCGACGTGCTGAAAGACGCAATCAAATCAAACCCGAATAATGCCGAGCCGTATCAGCAACTGGCTTTCATCTATACGAGATATTTGAAGAAAACGGATCAGGCGATCGATTACGCCAATCGTGCCATCGCTCTGAATCCCGGGGACATCGAAGGTTATCAGCGCCTGGTCGAAATCGAGCTGGCAGCGGGCAAACAAAAAGGGGCGCTCGAAGTTCTGGATCGAGCCCTTAAAGTTAACAGCAGTGATCCGAATTTCTGGCTGCGGTTGGGAAAACTCTATGTGGCGATTGTGTTCAAAGCCGATTCGCAGCCAAAGCCTGAAGAACTGGCAAAAACCAACGACATTTTCAAAAAAGCCGCTGTGAACGCTGGCGATGATCCGGGCATCCTCAAGGAGGTAGCCGACTACTACGCTGCATCGCAACAGCTCAAAGAGGCTATTCCGCTTTATCTGCGGGTCCTGGAACTGCAACCGGACGATGCAAATGCGCGAGAGAAACTGGCTACCGGCTTTGTTCTGACAAATCAGCGAGAGAAAGCGATTGAGATGCTCGAGCAAATCATCGCGGAGCACCCCGAAAAATATCAGCCGTACGATCTACTGGCTCAGGTGCTCGACGAAGAAGCGCGATCACTACAGCGCGAGAAACACTTCGACGAAGCGAAAATGAAGTTCGCCAAAGTAGCTGCCAACTATGAGCAAAGCCTCCTGATCAATCCAAACCACGCCGGGACATATGTGCGTCTTGCGGAAATACTTCTCGGCCCTTTGAGAGATCCCGATCGCGCGGTGAAATTGCTGGCTGAAGCGCGACGCCGATTCTCCGGCGCAGCGGAGATCGTCTATTACCTGGCGATCGCGCAACGCGAAGCAAAGCAAAGCCAGCAAGCCGTGGCAACTTTCGAAGAAGCGCTGCACGAAGCGCAGATCGATGAGGACGATGATTTCATAAACGCGAAATTTTACTTCAATTATGGCGCTGCTGCGGAGCAGGCGGGATTGTACGACAAAGCGGCCGATTTGCTCCGCAAATCCATTACGCTCGATCCTGAGGGCTCGGCGGAAGCCTGCAATTACCTGGGCTATATGTGGGCGGATCACAACATGAATCTAAACGAAGCGGAACTGATGATTCGACGTGCCTTGCGAAGCGAACCCGACAATGCGTCATATCTGGATAGTCTCGGCTGGGTAGAATTTCGAAAGGGGAAGTTGGATGAAGCCTTGAGCGATCTGCTCCGCGCCGCCAGGAGTGCAGAGCACGAGGACCCTGTAGTGTTTGAACATATTGGCGACACCTATCTAAAATTGAATCGCACCCAGGAAGCGCTGGAAGCCTGGCAAAAAGCCCTGACACTCGATCCAAAGAACAAGAATCTCGCGGATAAGATTCAAACAACCAAGAAAACGATTGGAAGAGACTTACCGGCAAAGACCAATCCAACCTAATGGGGCGATTGGACGCATCCTATCGTTGCGAGGGCATCTTCACTTTCATCCAGAATCTGGAAAGCCTCCTCGATGCTCCACGAATTGTCGGAAATTACGCGGGCCTACATCCGATGGGGGTGATCGTGTCGATCTTTGTTTTGGAGGTCTGATCATCGGAGGAGTCATCGGACTGCTGCTTGCTGTGCCGCTTACTGCTACGCTGAAAATGAGTTTCGGACGTTGCGTCTGGGGCTGGCATTTGCCGGAGCGAGCTCTGCCGATCGAAACGGTTGTCGCACCTGAAGCAATCGAACTGCTAACTTAGCGTAAGCACCAGCAGGTATGAGAGGGAGAAGTGGATCGAGTGGCGTCGTGACACCGGGCGTGGTCCCGAAAGAGTTCCGGCACGCCGCATATCCCACTGATTCCTTGTTGCGGCGGCAACTCCGCCTGCCTCGTCTTGCGCTCACCGCTGCCGGATTGGCGATCGTCTTTTTGCTGAGCGTCTTTCTCTTCACATACGGTTTAAGGCTATATGAGAACTGGCGTGAAAACCGCTTGTTAGACCGAGCAAGTGCGCTGTTACAGGAAGGAAAACTCACCAAGGCAGCGCAGATAACTCGAGAGCTACTGGGACGGCATCCCAATTCTCTTCCGGCGCTGTCGATCCTCGCGGACACTGCAGAAAGACGGAACCTTGAGGAGGCCGTTTCGTGGCGCGAGCGGATTGCGCGTTTACGCCCAAATGATGCCGAGAGCCAGCTCAACTACGCTTCCGCCGCGCTCCGGTTTGGACAACTCGACGTCGCGCGCGCAGCGCTCGATCGCGTTTCCCCGAAAGATCGAGACAGCGCGTCGTTTCACGTCGTTGCAGGTTGGCTGGCGCGCGCCGAAGGAAACTTTGCCGAACAAGAGGAACAATTCGCGGCAGCGGTAAATAAGCAACCAACCAACGACCTCTATCAATTTAATCTCGCAGCATTGCAAATCCGTTCCGAAGACGCGGAAAAGAGCAGGCAATCCCGGGATACGCTTGAGCGCCTGGCCAAAATAGCGCCGTATCGGACCGGCGCTCTGCGGGCGTTGCTCAACGACGCCGTGGAACGTAATGACCTCAAAGCGGCGGATGGTTTTGCGCAGCAGCTGCAAATGGCGCCGGATGTCACTTTCGACGATTATCTGCTTTGTCTGAATTTTTACCGGAAGCTCGACGAGAAGAAATTCCGGCTACTGCTCGAGAGAGTGAAACCGTTTGCTGCGCGTAATGCCTCCGATCTGGCATCACTCATGGAATGGATGAACCAGAACGGACTCCCTGGAGACGTTGTGAAGTGGGTCGACAAGTTGCCCGCAGCCGAGTTGAATTCGCCGCCTCCGTCCATCGCAGTAGCGGACGCGTACGCTACGGTAAAAAATTGGTCCCGGCTCAAACGCTGGACTCGGACGGGAAATTGGGGGAGCGCCGAATACCTGCGCCTCGCGTACGAAGCGATTGCCGCCCGGCACGTGCGATCCGACAGCGGCTCTAGCGCAAGCTCAGAGTTCGAATCGCTCTGGGAGAGTGCAGATGAATTAGCGGTGCACAAGCCCGATCGCGAGGTTACCCTCGCCCGATTAGCCACGAAGTGGCAACTGACAAGTCAAGCAGAGAAACTCTGGCTGCGCGTAGAAGCCTATCCCACGACACGCCGTGAAGCTCTCGACAATCTTCGCCAGATGTACCGTACGAATAACGACACGACCAAGCTGTACCAAGTCCTCCAACGTCTTCATGAGAGTTCGCCTAACGAGGCGACAATCACAGCCGAACTCGCGCGATTGGGTCTGGCCCTTGACCAAAACAGTGAATGGTCATATCAGCTGGCGAAAGAGGCCTACGATCGCTCGCCAAAGGACATCAATTCCGCCGTAACGTACGCATTTTCGCTACATCGCCGCGGTAGGAACGAAGAGGCTCTTGCCATCGTCGAAAGTTTACCGCCTGATCAGTTACGCGACCCACACACGGCAATTTACGCCGCGTTGATCATGGTCGAGGCTGGCCAATTCGACAGTGCAAAAGAAGAGGTCTCCATCGCCACCAACGGCAAGCTTTATGCGGAAGAAAAGAAGTTGCTGGAGCTAGCCAAAGTGGGCATCGCTGCGTCGGGAACCAAGGAGGCAGGAGAGGCCTTGAGTAAAACGCCCTCCCGTTAGAATTCGGTGTTTTCAGAATTCTTGGATCATGCCCAGGGGCAGACCAATTACGCTTCTTTTATGATTGCTAGCGAGTCAGGCTTCTCCTCGCCACGAATTGCCATGCTTCAACGTCTGAGGCGGTTTGAGTAGGCGAGACACAGCGGATCGCCTGAAGCGCATCGAATCTGATCTCGGAAAATGGAATTCTGATGGAAGCGGCCAGTTCGTGCCGGGTTGCGGCTGACATTTTTTTATAGAGTAAACTCAAGTGCGGCTCGACTTCGTACGTCAATGGATCGTGCGCAGTTTGACGGATCATCTCTCTCAAGTGCTGCAGTTCCACGTCTAGCATGAATTGCACAAAGAGCGTCCTGACAAATTCCTCTGACTGATCAACCCCAATTGGCTTCAACCGAATCCGTCCAGGTTCGCGCGCGGCGCAATGAAGCGCCGTCCCAGCCAATTCTGTGGAATCCGCTCCGACATGAAGCGTCAGGTGCGGCTCGAAAGTGGGCGCATCGTATCGGTGTGCCAGATCGTTGATGATTTCCTGAAAGAAACTGTGCGCCGGCTCCGCTGGTATGAGCCAGAATGCGATGACGGTTCGCCTAACCACAAGCCCCCGGCAATTTCTGGTTCAACTCCACTTCTGCAACTCAACAATGTTGCCTTCGGGGTCCCGCGCATAGACGACGCGAAGCAGGCCCACCCCCTCCACTTCTGCGGTGGCAATTTCTCCTACCGCGCCACCGCCTGCTGCAATCACGGCCTGTAGCGCATCATCCACGTCCTCCACGGCAAATGCGATGTGCGCAAAACCGCACTGGTTCGCCTTCGGCAGATCGCGTTCGATTACCCGATCGTAGCTGAAGATCTCGAGCGTCGGCCCGTCATGATCGTACCCAGGCAAGCGCAGATGAACGCCGCGAAGGTGCGCATTTGGAACGGCGTTCACGCGGTCGAGCCAGGCATCTGACAAATCGCGCTCCGGCCCTTTCGGTTGGCACGCAAAAACTTCGCAATAGAATCGGGCCAGCCTTTTCCAATCCCGGGCGATCAGATTGGTGTGCACATATTTGGCGCGGATTGGCATTTGCTATTCCTCCGGTAAACTTCCAAGCCTAACACGAACTTGTTTATGCCGACGAATGTTTTGGGGAAGGAATTAAGATGTTGTTGTCGCGACCCGATGACTGGATTTTATCGGGACGGTTATTGTCGCACAGGGCCGGATGATGTGGGGCAGCACACGGTTTGCGTCAAAGTCACGCAGGAGTTTCTGGATTACTCCGTGCTGGATGGAAACGATCTTATCACGCCACACCCGGAGTGGGGTTTCCCGGGGCTCAAGCCCGGCGATAAATGGTGTGTATGCGTCACCCGGTGGAAAAGCGCGCTGGACCACAATCGCGCTGCTCCGGTCGATCTGGAGGCGACACATGCTTCCGCGCTCGAATTCGTCACGCTGGAAGAACTAAAGGCGCACGCGCTCCAGTAGGAGTTGCGCATACCGGAACCAGCCACGGTTGAATCCCCTTGAGTTTGCCGCCACGCTAAGGACAAATTGAAACTTCCATTTAGTCTTTTCCTCGCGCTGCGGTACTTGAAACCGAAGCGCACGTTTCTTTCGATCATTACGCTGATTTCCGTTCTTGGCGTGATGCTGGGCGTGACCGTGCTGATTCTTGTGATTTCAGTAATGACCGGCTTCGACCGGGAGCTGCGCCAGAAAGTCATCGATTTCGACGCGCACATTTTGGTTACCTCCGAAGATGTGTTGCGTGATTGGCGAGCCCTAAAGACCAAGATCGATAAAACCCCCGGGGTCGTGGCCACTGCTCCTTACGTGCAGGGACCGGTAATCGTGGAATATCAGAATCGCCGCCTTGCGCCGCAGATTCGCGGCGTTGATCCGGAGCAGGAAGAAAAAGTCATTCCGCTCCGAAAATTCATCAAGTTCGGAAAGCTCGATCTGGAAGGTGAATCCACAGTGCTTGGAATTGAGTTGGCACGAAGACTCGGAGTCACCGTGGGCGACAAGGTAACGGTTTATTCGCCGGGCAACCTCGGCCAGGTCCTCGATAGCATCAAGAAACTGGAGAACGCAAAAGGGGAGCAAGAGAAGAAAGCAATCGACGAATTGCGCGATGTGATTCTTCCGAAAGAGCTGACTGTTACCGGCATTTTTGAGACCGGTCATTATCTTCACGACTCCGAGTTCTTGCTCGTCCCGGTTTATGTTGGGCAAGAGCTGTACGGTCTGGGAGACGCTTTGCATGGCATCACGGTAAGGACGGACAATCCATACGGCGCCGAACGTGTGAAAGAGGAAATCCAGCAATTCCTCCAGCCACCTGAGTACGCACAGACTTGGATCGACATGAATCGCCAGTATTTCGAAGCGGTGCGACTCGAGCGCACCGTGATGTTTTTCCTTCTGTTTTTCATCGTGATCGTCGCTGCTTTCGGGATCATGAGCACGCTGATCACCGTCACTGTCCAAAAGCGGCGCGAGATCGGAATCGTAAAAGCGCTCGGGGCGAACATTACGCAGATCATCTGGGTTTTCCTCGGCCAGGGCACTATCGTTGGTCTTTTCGGAACTCTGACCGGGCTAGGCCTTGGGATGACGCTGATCCGCTACCGAAACGAATTCAGTCACTGGCTGGCATCGACCTTGCACATCGAGATCTTCCCGCGCGAGGTTTATCAATTTTCGTCCATTCCAGCCGAAGTAATTCCTCGCGACGTCGTTATCATTTGTATCAGCGCGTTTTTGATTTGTTCATTAGCGGCGCTGATTCCTGCTTACTTCGCGGCGCGCCTCGATCCGGTCAAAGCTTTGCGCTACGAGTAAGGTTGTTAAGGCGCTTGTGGCAGGCCCTGTATTCGCTTCGCGTTTGACATAAACGCCGCTACAACCTGAGAAAATTCTCCAGCGCTTGAAACGCGTAATCGTAACCTTCCGGCCACTCGCTTTGCCGAGGCCCCGCGACGTTCAAGGTGCTGATCTTGTTGTTGCGGACGAATTCAGCAATCAACTTCGCAGCGTCTTCGATGACGAGTCGTGACGCGTCAATAAGTTCGTGTGGTCGCCCGAACTCAATACAAAAACGAACCGTCTGCTCTGTCCCTCCATAAAGTTTGCCCGGGTAAATGACGACCGTTCCATCAGAATCCTTCACGTTCCGCAAAGAGCGTTCCGTAAAACCACCTGCTTGCAGTTCACGAAGCGGATATTGGTCCGGAATCCTGCCGAATTCATCAAGGCGTCCAGCCGGACACCACCCGCCACATTCGACTTCGTGCTGGAGGGCGACGTCCAGCGTCGCCCGATCGACGCCTGTTTGCCCGCCCGAAACAATTTTCACTGACTGGGAATTCAGTCGCCGGTCGGAGCAATGTCTGCACGCTCGACCATCAGGATGACCGTGCGTTCAGCAGCACGCGTGCGATGGCGCACACCTTTCGGCACCACGAAGCCCTGCCGGGGCGCTAGCTCAATCACACCATCCTCAAGATCGATCAAAAATCTCCCATCGAGCACGAAAAAGAATTCATCGATATCGTTGTGTTCATGCCAATGATACTCGCCCTGTACCACGGCCATCCTGACAACCGAATCGTTCACCTTGCAAAGCGTCTGGTTGTACCATTTGTCGGTACAAGCATCGGCAAGCTTCTGCACGTCCACTACCTCAAGCGGCCCGTGTAGAACGTTGAGATAGGTCTTGTAAGGAAAATCTTCGATCGGTTTCTTTGTTTCCATATTTGGATCTGCGCCTTCCTGATTTATTCTTCGCCGTCGAAATAATCGGTTTCCGGGCCTTTGATAACAACGCGATCGGCTGCCGACGATTTGTTCACCTTCCATTTGCCGCTGTCAGGATAATAAGCTGATTCCCCGATGGGATTATCGGCAATGACATAGTAAATGAGGTCTTCATCACCAGAGTTAATAATCTGATGCGGTTCGTTAGGGCCAAAAATGAACGCATCGCCGGACACGATTCTGGTGGTGCCATCCTCATGACGCACATTCCCCTCGCCGGAAATCACCAGGTAAAGTTCCCACTGGGCCGAGTGCGCGTGGTAAGGAAAATTTGGCTTCCCTGGAGGTACGCGACTCCATTCCAAGTCGAACGGATGCCGCTTGGATAAATCCAGCGATGCCGGTTCGCGTCCGAGCGCTTCAGAAATTCCTTTAAAAGTGACAGCGTATTTTCCGCCCGGTGATTGCCACGGATCTTCCTTAATTTCGTCAATGTTGACTTTGCGCATATCGTAAGTGTGAGGTAGCGGCGATTGACCTCAATCGCCAGCGGGCGGTTCTGTGAATCGCCCTGCCTAAAAATCACTCTTCGCCGTCGAAGTAATCCGTCTCCTTTCCTTTGACGATCAATTCATCGGATCCTTCCCTCGCAACCGCCCATTTACCGCTATCGGGGTAATAGCAAGAATCGCCTGTTGCCCCGCTGCTGCGCGGGTTATCGGCAATGACGTAGTAAACAAAATCCTCATCACCCGCATTGCTTAACTGATGCGCTTCACCAGG
>JBLMXD010000072.1:0-3216 GCA_050257575.1 Alphaproteobacteria bacterium
TCGTGCACGGCTGGATTATCGAAATTCAGGTCCGGCTGATGCGAATAAAACCGATGCCAATAATATGCTTTGGCCACCGGATCCCACGCCCAGTTCGAGGTCTCGAAGTCTTTGAAAATGATCCGCGCATCCGCGTATTTCTCCGGTGTATCGCTCCAGACGTAGAAATCCTTGTAATAGAGGTCGTCCTCACTGTAGCCGGGGGCGTTGACCCCAGCTTCCCGTGCTTTCGATTGGCCCGTGCCAAGGTTCCCGGCTCCGGCTGCAGCGACCGCGCGCCGCGACTTTTGGAACCACGGATTTTGATCCGACGTGTGATTGATGACGAGTTCGGTTATGACGCGCAGATTGCGTTCGTGTGCGGCGTCCAGGAATGCGCGGAAATCATCGAGTGTGCCGAAAATCGGATTGACGTCGAAGTAGTCGGCGATGTCATACCCGTCGTCTCGCAGTGGAGACGGGTAGAACGGCAGCAGCCAGAGAGCAGTGATGCCGAGTTCCTGCAGATAACCGAGCTTTTCCATGAGACCGCGAAAGTCTCCGATGCCATTGCCGTCGCCGTCGCAAAACGTCTTAACATGCAGCTCGTAAATGATCGCATCCTTGTACCAAAGCGGGTCGACTGACGTGTTGCTTGATCCCTCTCCCATACAACTAACTTTTGACACATCGAACGTGGCGCGCAATTGCGCTCATTTTTCCATGAAAATTACTGGACGCACTTGCATGGCTGGCCTAAGACAGCCGGTCGTGCCTCGACGCCCGATTCGTGTTTGACTCATTTTGAGATTTCCATGGGAGCTTCAGAACAAATTTCTTTAACGCGACGCAAATCGAAAAAACGCGTGCGCGTCGCGAAAGCAGGCGTGAAATCGTCTACGATTGCACCGCAACTCGAGCCCGGGGCCCCGAGCGATTTCGAACTGATGAAGCGTATCCAGATGGCGGATCCCGATGCGTTGGCTCAACTCTACGACCGTTACAACGGCATCCTGAAGGCGCTGATTTTGCGTGTGATTCACAATGATGCGGAGGCGGACGATCTTTTGCAGGAGATTTTTGTAGAGATCTGGAATCAGGCCAAAAATTTCTCTGCCCAGAAAGGCAAACCGCTAGGCTGGATGGTTACGCTGGCCCGGCGGCGGGCGATCGATGGACTGCGCAAGAAGCAGGCTTACGCACGCGCCGAGGAACGCCTTCAAAACGAGACGGAACAGCAGCCCGACGCATGGGTGCACAATGCCACCGAAGAGGAAATCGTGTTGGGTGACACCCGCACGCTTATCCGAAAGGTCATCAACAGCCTGCCGCCGGCCCAGCAACAGGCAATCGACCTCGCATTTTTCAGGGGCATGAGCCAGCGCGAAATCGCCGCCAAAACGAATACACCATTGGGCACGGTAAAAACGCGCCTTGAATTGGGGCTAAAAAAAATATATGACGGCCTTAAGGATTTAAGAGATGAACTTTGAGCAGTTTCAAAATCAGGCGCGGTTGTATGTGATCGGCGCGCTCGAGGAAGAAGAACTGGCGGAATTTGAAAAGGCCCGAAAGAAGTTCGGGAAAAAAGCCGAAGAGTTCGTCACCAAGTGCTATGCCTTGCACGAAGCTTTTGCTCTGAGCCTGCGCCCTGCGAAATCCTCCGACGCGATCAAGGAGCGGCTCATGGCCATGGTGAAGGCGAAGAAAGAATCCTGATCGGCGCCGCTTGTTGTCTTAACACTCCATTTCGCGCAGGATAAATTCCTGCAGGAAACCGTAGAAGTTTACTTGGAACAAGCTCAGGTCCCGGCGCGACCCGATCGGGGAGTGAAGGTGGTCGTTCAGTTCAAGCTCGGTGAAGTTATTTTTTGCCGCGATGACCAAGCGTGCCTGGTTCAGCGCACTTAACCATGCGTCGGTGTGCTTGCTCGGAATACGCAGCGTGCGGTTTGCCAGACTTTTTTCGCTTCCGTTCAGCTGCTCGAGGTCGATCGCCACGGTTTGTGTCGCCGTTTGAAAAAGGCGGCGCAGTTCGGGTTCGACATACATTTTCCACTCGGCGCAAAGCTCAGTGTCTGTTCCATTCGATGGCGGACTGAAGATGCGCTCTTCGGCGGCAGGCGCGCCATCCGGGTTGGCACTTGCCGGTATTTGCCGGAGAAGCTCAGCAAGAAACGGATCAATTTCGGAAATCTCGATCTGGTTTCTGCAGCGGCGAATCTCCATGACTAACAAACCTTCTCCAGGGTAGCGAGCAGCAGGTAGCCGTGCAGTTGTTGCACATAAAGCTCGGCTGGTTCCCGCATGCCGCTCCATAAGATGGAGCGCCCTTTGTGATGCACTTCCAACATGTGTCTCTCCGCCTTGTCGCGCGGGTAACCGAAGACGCGTTGAAAAACCATTGTCACGTAACTCATCAAATTGACCGGGTCATTGTGTACGACCACCTGCCACGGAAGATCGAGTGCTTCCTCGGTGTCCGTTTCTGTTTCGATCGTCGGCACACCAATTGTGGGTGACATCGCACTCGTCGGCAGAATTGCGGTTCCGGGGATCAGAGGGCCAGCCACTTCCCTCCGTGGCGCTACGGTCATAGCAAAAATGCTAACATACGCGGCTCTCAGTTCAAACCTGCAGGGAACGCCAGACTCCAGGCGCTGCTGCCCCACAACGAATTGTCATGCCGAGCGGAGCGAACGATCTCTGGAATCCTTCTCCAGCTACGAGACCAAAAATCAGAGATGTTCGCACCACTCAACGTGACATTGTCCGGTGAAGAATTTTCTCCTGCGCCGTTTTCATCCGGCGCGCCTCAATAGGTGTTTGATCGTCGAACCCGTGCAGATGCAGAAGTCCATGGATAATGTACAGCTTGAGCTCTCGCATTAGCGAATTGCCGAATACTCGGGCCTGGCGCCGCGCGGTCTCGACGCCGATAAAAATCTCGCCGTGTTGAAACGTGAGAACGTCAGTCGGCCCTGCTTGTCCGAGGAATTTTTGATGGAGTGCCGCCATTCGCCGGTCGGAAATGAGCCAGACAAAGACCTGGCGTAGTCTGCTCAACTCCGTTCGCTTTCCTTTTCGCAATTTCAAACAATGTTCGACGGCACGGCCTGCGAACCCTTGGAGTTCAGCCACGTTTACCCGACGTTTTCGCTGCATGTTCCGCACGCTGATGCGTGGGGATTGCGCGCGGCTTTTCATTTACTTGTAACTTTTCTAACCGCTTAACGT
>JBLMXD010000073.1:0-4068 GCA_050257575.1 Alphaproteobacteria bacterium
GTCGGTCCGGAGACGAGCCAAATAACGATTACCAGCACGGCGACGCAAAACGCCCAAGCGCTCCCTAGCAGAACCGACGCGTGCTGCGCGAAAAATCGGAACGCATCACTGACGGCACAAAAGAAATCCCGTTTTTGTTGGTCTTTAGGCTGGGTCTTGTTCGCCATACCACTTAGCTGTTCGCGCGTCATTGGGAAACTGCGTGCACGGACGGGCGTTTGTCGCATCTGGATGCGCGCACAAAGCGGATTGATTTCCCAGCTTTTTTAGGGAAAACTGGCGTTCGATTCATGCAGCAGGTGTCCGCGTTTTCACGTCCGCAAACTGTTCCGGCTGCTCCGGCGTCTGCCTCCAGCCCGAAGCTGTGGATACTGAATTCGTGGCGTGACCTGATTTTCTACGTCGGCACACCGCTGTTGCTTATACCTGCTTTTGCCCTGGCCCAGGCGCGATGGAGTCCGCAAGACATTTATCTGTTTGTCGCTGCGTTTGGCGCAATGGGTCATCACCTGCCGGGGATGATACGCGCCTATGGCGATCGGGCATTGTTCGAACGCTTTAGATTGCGTTTCATCTTCGCGCCGCTGTTTCTCCTGGTGACGTGCGTGGCTTTTTTTTGGTGGGACCTGAAAGGAATTCTGCTGGTCGTTTTCTTTTGGGGCGTGTGGCACGGAATGATGCAGACCTACGGGTTTTGTCGCATTTACGACGCAAAGACTGGTACCTTCGACACGCTCACGCGTCGGCTCGATTTCGCGGTGTGCCTGGTTTGGTTCGCCACCGCGGTGGCACTTTCACCATATCGTTTGAGCGACACGCTGGACACCTACTACATGTGTGGCGGCCCTTTTATCCCGCCCTCGGTGGTACAGCTCGGACAGAACGTCATTTTGGGCGCCGCCGTTTTTGTGTCGGTATTGTTTGCGGTGCATTTTATTCGGACATGGGTGGCCGGGCACCGGCCGAATCCGGTAAAGCTGGGGCTGCTGGTTACGAGCATCGCCTTTTGGTGGTACTGTAATAATCTCGTCTCAAACATCCTCGTTGGGATCGCGCTGTTCGAGGTCTTCCACGACGTTCAATACCTGTCGCTTGTCTGGATCTACAATCGAAACCGCGTAGAGAAAGACAGCAACATTGGCGGATTCATGCGCTTCGTTTTTCGCAGAAGCGGCTCGCTGATCGGGCTGTATGTGGGCTTGGTTCTCGCCTACGGCTCAGTCTCGTACATCAATGCGCATCTCGGGATGGAGACGGTCAAGCGCATCCTTACGGGTGTGGTAACCGCTTCCACGCTGCTGCACTTTTACTATGACGGATTCATCTGGAAAGTTCGGGAGCGCTCGACGCGCCAATCGCTCGGACTGGCTGGCGGCACTGCCGATGTTTCGCTTGGAGGCGTTCTTCCAGGCTGGGCATGGCACGGGTTGAAGTGGGTAGGCGTGTTCGTTGTGCCGCTAGGCGCCTTATGGTTTTGGCAAACCCACCTTGCCGTTCCGGACGTCCAACGGATGGCCTGGGTGGTTGCAGATGTACCCGCGGGAGCAAAACCGCATTTTGACTACGGATCGGCATTACAAAAGGAGGGCAAACTGGATCCAGCGATCGAACAGTACAAGATCGCGTTGCAGTTGGATCCGACGTATGCCGAGGCGCACATGAATCTTGGCACTGCACTGAGCGGCCAGGCCAAGTTCGATGCGGCCGTCCCCCACATGGAAAGAGCGGTGCAGCTTCAGCCAAACAAAGGCGACTTCCATCTCATGTTCGCGAATTTGCTGCAACGGATGGGACGAAGCGATGAGGCCGCGCTTCATTTCGAAACCGGCACACGCCTGAAGCCAAATTCAGCTGATGCTCATTACAGTTACGCGGCGTTTCTTGCTGAAGCAGGCAAAGACGATGAATACATCAGTGAGCTTCGGACCGTACTCCGCCTCAAGCCGAATTATCCTTATGCTGAGCTGCGCCTTGCGGACGCGCTTTTTGCGAAAGGCAACCTAAAGGAGGCAGAGGGGCATTACCTTGCGGCGCTCCATGCAAATGCGGAACTGACGGTTGCTCATAATAATCTGGGCAAACTGTACCTGGCCCAGGGTCAGACTTCCCAGGCCGTGGTCCAGTTCAGTGAAGCGCTGCGGCGTAATCCAGAATACAAGGAAGCCGAGGAAAACCTGCGTGTTGCCAAAGCGGCTGATGCTCAGATCTTCCCGGCCGCGCGCCGGTAATCTTTGACCAGTCGCGCACATCATCTCAACCTCGACGACGCATGGCCTAACGAGGCGCCAGGTCTTCCTGTCATTGACGCTCGGAACTGGGGACCGCGGTTGCGCTTCTCAGCGCCGTCACGGTTGATCGAACAATTCTATCGGGAGCACGAAAGGAACCTGGCGTCGGTTTTTCTCCTCTACGGATCTGGTGACTTTCACCACCTGACAGCCCTCCGCTTGCGTGCTCTTGACGGACCCATTGTCCTGGTGTCGTTCGACAATCATCCGGATTGGGATGTGCGTCCGCCGAAGTGGGCCTGCGGTGCCTGGGTCAATCGCGCATTGGAACTTTCGTGTGTGCGCCAGGTAAGTGTATGGGGTTGCGGCAACTTTGAGTGCTGGTGGCCACACCAGATTTTCGGCAACCGCCGTGCAGAGCGCCGCGGGATTCTTGACGTGCATCCGTGGGCGGGCGACCGGCCCATGAAGGATCGACAGCGCAGGGGTGCCATATTGCAGGACAATTGGCGTCAACATTTTGAAGAATTCTCTAAACGGGTCGCCGGCGAAAATATCTACGTCACGATCGATCTCGACTCCCTGCGTGTCGAAGATGCTGTTACGAACTGGGAGAACGGCCGATTTACGGTCAGCGACCTCGAGTGGGCCCTGGGAACATTACGCGAATGTTGCCCGATTATCGGTGGAGACATTTGTGGTGCGTATTCGCCGCCTCATTACGCACGCTGGAAGCAACGTTTCGCTGCCGAGTTCGACCGGCCGAAACTGGAGTTACCAGACTTGGGAAAAGCGAGCACTATCAATTCAGCGAGTTTGAAGAAACTCTGGCCAATCTTGACGGAGTCGTAGCAGGGACAGAGCATCGCCCGCTCAACGTCTTTGTTAGCTCATTGAGACCAGCACGATTCCCGCGGTGATCAGGATCGCGCCAATCGCGAGGCGCGCGCTGAGTTTTTCTTTTAACACCACCGCAGCGAGAATTGTGATAAAGATGACGCTCAACCCTTGAAAGGGATAAAGATAGCTCAGGTCGAAACGCTGTAGCAGCCCGAGAGTAAGGAAGAAGGAAACGGTCATCAGTGCGATCCCTATGGCAACGCGTGATATGAAGTATGAGTTGCGCATGCCGTTTGCCGCTGAGAACTCCATCGCTCTCTTGAGAACGAGTTGCGCTGCCACAAATGTGACCAGAGAGATAACGATGAAAGAGAACGCTAGGAAACTCACAGGCGCTCCTCCATCTTTGCGATTGGCCTGGCTACCAATGCCAGACCGATAACCACCAAAGCAATTCCGCCCCAGCGCAAACCGGAGATTCGTTCACCCAGAAAAATCCTGCAGCCGAGCGGAACAAGAATATCGACCACGCGCGAAAGTGGGTAAGCAATGCTCAGGGGGATGTACCGAAGGACGTAAAGCCAGCTGATGAAGCTGGCAATGATGAGAAGAATCGCCCACCACACCAGCGGCGACGCCAAACCGTTGACTCCCGTCCACGACAACGCGCTGTCCGGAGCTGCAACCTCGCTTGCGCCGCGTTTCAGGAGGAGTTCTGAAAAGAATACGCAAACGACGCTCACGCCGAGTTGCAGCCATGGATTGCCAAAGCCGGATGGCCGATTTTGCATCCGCTCTTTTAGCGCGCACGCATGTCATCGCAACAAGTTTCGGCTCGGTGCGTTCTGCCAGGCCGCATCACTCCGGCGCTGCAGCGTGCAAAAGACTGCCCGCTCTCTCGTTGCTAAAGCTGATCCGCGTTCGGGAATCGCCGCAACACTGGATCGTGCCGTGTCGGTCCCAGGTATTTGATCACTCGGCGAAAGATCGGGTTCAAAAG
>JBLMXD010000074.1:0-10909 GCA_050257575.1 Alphaproteobacteria bacterium
GCCGGTTGTCGGAAGTCCAGCGCTCGATTGGAATGCACGCAAACCAAAGGCCGTCTCCGATCCATAGATTCCATCGATCCGCCCGCGGTAATATCCGCGTCTTGTTAGTTGGTACTGCGCAGCTGCGATCGTCCGCCGGTTCATTTGAGCGGGCGCGGCTTGGTAAAAACTCGCGGCGTACGACTCATCAGTGGGCAACTGACGTGCTGTTTGGCTGGATGAAGGCGAAAACGGCGTTTGCCTGAGCGTTGAACTCGCATCCGGACCAACGCTGTCGATCTTGGGCATCAGAGCTGTCGAATTCGGTCGGGACGCGGCAACTGAACGCGAACTCGAGTCCAGGGAACGCTTCGTTTCCTCGTTAATCTCACCAGTGACTTTCAATCCATTGCGAATTTGGTACCGCCGGAGCGCCGCGGTCGTCTCAGCGCTTTTTTCACCGGTAACTGTTCCGTAGTAAAAGCCCTGGGTTTTGAGAGTTTGTTGCAATGATCGAACGGTCTGATCGGCCTGTACCAACCCAGCGGCGTAGAATGTGACGAAGAGATGTAACAACAATCGTTTCATATCAGCGAATCATCTTCGATCTGCTAATGGTTCGTATGCGCGCGTGCCAGTGCGCGCGTTTGCCGCCGATCGGTTGCCCGCTGGCCTTCGCCTGTGCGACGTAAGTTTAGGACGACGGTCACCCTACCGAGCATTGGATGCTGGTTGATGTCCAGATGTGCGCTATGTGAGATGACATCGACCGGCTGGCGCTGCCGTGCGGCGGCACTCAAGCAGAATGCATTTGCCTAAACGCTCATCGGTTGGCAGAAATATGATGATTATTGTCATTGCTGCCACAACAGAGTGCTCCGAAAATCAGATCATGAACGTACGATCACATACAATGAATAAGATAGAGGTTGTTTACCGGCTGGCGCGATTCGGCCTGCTGCTTGCACTAGGTCTATTGGCGCTCAGGGCAGTCTTCGCCACAGCGGCCCCAGCCAAAACCGGCGAAGTTTCAAGAAGAAGCGAAATCGCGACAGAAACAACTTCACTAAAACCACCGGACAAGGGTCAGATTCCCGTCGCCTTTCTGATTTCCGACGGCGCGGTCATCATTGATTTCTGCGGGCCGTGGGAAGTTTTTCAGGACGTCATGGTCCCGGGTCGCCAGGAAATGCCATTTCGCCTCTACACTGTAGCGGAAACCAAAAAGCCAATCCGCGCCAGCGGCGGGATGCAGATCGTTCCCGATTACACAATTCAAAACGCTCCACCGCCAAAGGTGATCGTTATTCCCGCGCAAAGTAAGCCGAGTCCGGCGGTGTTGGAATGGATCAGGAAGTCTTCGAAAGCCGCAGACGTCACCATGTCAGTCTGCACGGGCGCATTCGTCCTGGCGAAAACCGGACTTCTGGACGGCAAATCCGCGACCACCTATCACGGCGCGTTTGAACGTTTCGCAACGACCTTCCCTGACGTTCAGCTCAAGCGCGGGGCGCGCTTTGTGGAAAACGGAAATCTCGCCACTGCCGGCGGTCTCTCTTCAGGAATCGATCTCGCATTGCGTGTGGTCGAGCGGTATTACGGTCGCGAAGTCGCCCGCAAGACCGCATACAACATGGAATACCAGGGTGAAGGTTGGATGAATCCTGATTCCAATCAGGTCTATGCAACACCACCTGTATCAACCGCCGAACACCCGGTTTGCATGGTGTGCGGAATGGATGTCGATCCTAAATCCGCGCCGAAATCTGTCTTTAATGGCAAGACCTACTATTTCTGTTCGGACAGCGACAAGAAAACATTCGACGCTGCACCGGATAGATTTATTACCGCAGCTGCCCCCGGATCGTCTGGATCCGCTTCTAAAAATTGAAACCGAAACGCGCCCAGAGTAGCAACGAAGTTTCACTCGAGCCACGGACACGACAGATCGTTTTCATGGCGGGACCCGGTGTCGAAATTCTCGACCTCGTCGGGCCGCTGCAGGTCTTTGCTCGTGCATCGGAGATGCATTCCAGGGCGAACCCTGGTTCCCCGCCGATTTATTCCGTCGAGGTCGTAACCATTTCTTCCGGTCGTTCGCTGATTGCCAACTGCGGCCTACGCCTGACCGCGCATAGAACATTTCGGGAAGTGCGCGGAAAGATCGACACTCTGCTCGTCGCCGGCGGCAGCGCAATCGAACAGAATGAGATCAATCCCGAAGCTGCGCGCTGGTTAAAAAAAATCGCCGGGCGCATTCGGCGAGTCGGTTCCGTCTGCACGGGCGCAATGTTACTGGCGCGAGCTGGCTTGCTCGATGGTCGCCGCGCCACAACTCATTGGAACTGGTGCCAAACTTTGATCAAACATGCCCCGACCGCAGACGTCGACCCCGACCCAATATTCGTCCGTGACGAAAATGTTTATACGTCAGCGGGCGTCACCGCGGGAATGGATCTGGCGCTGGCTTTGGTCGAAGAAGATCATGGTTCGCCGCTCGCTTTGCAGGTTGCCCGTAATCTGGTGCTTTATCTGCGGCGGCCCGGCGGCCAATCGCAATTTAGCGCAGCGTTATCTTTGCAGGCGACCGATCGAAAACCGTTGCGGGAACTTGAAGCCTGGGTGCTCGATAATTTGCACAATCCACTCACCGTCCCGCTTCTGGCACAGCGCGTCGCGATGAGTCCCCGCAATTTTGCCCGTGTTTTTACCAAAGAAATGAAAACAACTCCGGCAAAATTTGTGGAACGTCTGCGGATCGAGGCAGCTCGCCGGCGCTTGGAAGAAAGTCAGAACAGCATGGAAACCATCGCAAGCGAATGCGGCTTCGGGAACGTGAACTCAATGCGCACCGTGTTTCAACGCGCTTTGAAAACCGCGCCTGGCCAATACCGTCGCCACTTTCGCCACATGAAACACCTGCCCAAGCGAAGTCGAAAGGTCGTGCGCTGATTTGAATCCACCGCTAGGTTTCGCTGCATCCAACCAACCAGATGCAACACGTCGTAACCAGCTCGTCGCCTCCCTCTCGAAAGTTCGTCTTAACAGCCGGTTTGCTTCTTTATTGCGGCGCTTTCGCCGTCCTTCTGGGCAACAAGAGTTTCGAGGTTTTTGGCGCCTTGTTTGTACTCCTGGTCTTCGGAATCCTGTTTCCGCTCATCGCGTGGATCACGACCCGCCACGCTCGTTCGCTCTCAATTTCCATTCAGCCTCAAGCGTCGGATCTGATAGTCTTATGTGTATACATTGTCGCCTTGTCGCTCTACCTGATAGGCGGCCCGCAGTGGATTGACCAGCATCTTCCCTCATCCTGGATCGATTCCGCACGGATCAAATTTTTCATCACGCTCACAAAGAAGCTCGTCGTTTTCGTTGCCATCCCGTTTGCAATCTTTCGGTTTGGGTTCGGTTACCGCATCCACGATTTCGGAATCCAACGCGCAGGTTTGCGTGCGCTGTGCGGAAATCATTTGCCTGTTATTCTCGTCGTTGGCGGTGCGCTTTTGGCCTTTCAGTATTTTTTCAGCGGTGGCGGCGCGTCATTTCGACAAGGGCATTTCACCGCTTACCAGTTGTTTCTCGGCCTGCCGCTGTGCTTTGTCTGGCTTTTTATCGAGGTTGGACTCGTCGAAGAATTTTTCTTTCGCGGTTTGGTTCAGTCGCAAATGGCCGCGGCGTTCAAATCCGAAGCAAGCGGCATTGTAATGATGTCGCTAATTTTTGGGTTGGCTCACGCACCCGGTTTCATCTTTCGACATGCCGGCGAAGTGGAAGGGCTCGGCGCGAATCCAACTGCCTTGGACGCCATTGCGTATTCAATTGTCGTTCTGGCAGTGAGCGGAATCACCTTCGGTGTAATCTGGGCGCGAACAAGAAATCTTCTCGCGCTCATGCTTCTCCACGCCGCCGGCGACCTCCTGCCAAACTTTGGCAGTTTCGTCCGGACCTGGTTATAAACGGCTGGCGACCGATTCAAATGGAACGTCCGGGCGGGGATCCCATTTCTGTCGCACCTATTTGATGAAGTAATCCAGCGATCGTTGGATTGTGATTTCCTTGGGATTACAACAGGTGGCAGATATCTCGATCTCGTCTTTCGTTCCGCCGCCGGTCCGCAAAATAATCTTCGCGTTTTGCAAATCCTCGGCAGTAAATCCATTTCTGAGAAGTACCTCTTTGGCCAGCGGCACTTCGTTAGTCTTGATGGCCCTCATTAACTCGTCGCGATCCGCTTTGTTAGCATGAATCCGCACCTGGGCTTCAGTGGCTTTTTTCCTAAACGATACAGCGTCAGTTTGTGTGGGCGTGTCGGCGACATCGGCGTCTCGTTCTTGACCGGACACTTGCGCCCTTGCTGAGGACGTAACAACCAGCAGAACCAATATTGCGATAATCGAGAGCATGACTCTCTTGAAGAGGTTCATTCCCACCGAAGACAATAAATCAGTTCACCACTGAGCTGATCACAAATTTCGATTGGACCTGGAGGCTTGACGTTTCCGGGTAGATATTCAAACACCCGAATCGAATATCCAGCACCGCTTCGTTGGTGGGTGTATTTGGAACAGTCCAATCGAAGTACTGTACCTTCGGCCTGCGGGAACTTGTAATAAACATGTAGATCGTTTTGCCCCCATCGAGCGAAAGGAGAATTTCCGTCTCACACATCGTCAGGTCCACGTCTGGAAAATCCGATCTCCATTGAATCCTCACGACTTCTCCGGGATGCAAAACCTCTCCCGGTCTCGGCGAAATCAGTTTGGCACTGTATTTCTTGTCGTAAATCTGCCCGAGTGCGGTTCCAAGCGATTGCAGACCAAAAATAAGTGTCGATGCAACGAGTGCTAGAACTAATCGTCGGGCTTTCACTTTTTTACTCCATCTGAGCGGGCGTTAATTGTCAATATCACTTGCGCCGCAGCAATTCTCTTGAGTCCCAGGAAACAATGTCCGCCTAATGGCTGGTAATCGTTCGCACTTAAAACAAGGCTCGACATTCGTTGGGGAGTCGTCGAAGAATCGCGTCTTTCCCGACTTCTCTTCAATCCGTACTTACTCGCCACGACAAAAACACACATATGAACACACGTCTCGGTTTGACCGCGCTCGCAGCAGTTTTTGCGTTCCTCGCACCCGGCACATCGCTCTTGAACGCGCAGATGTTCCCATCGAACCAGGGCATCGACGTGCCCGACGGGACACGTAAATGCATAATCCCCAAAGAGCGTGTGCCAAAACCGATCGATTTGTTCAGGCCGCTGGGCTGCCTCGAGCCAGTCGTCAACGTGAGCGTTACCGCTGGCAACCAGGCCGAGAGTTTCATCAACGTCGACCCGACCAATCCAAACAACCTAGTAGCCACTTCGAACAACCCCGGCACATCCAGCATTTTCCGCGCGTATTCAACCGATGCGGGCGCGACCTGGACACGCGGTACAATCGCTACTGGTGTGGCCTGCTGCGACGGACAGGCGGCCTGGGATACGTTCGGCAATCTGTTTCTCGTCTACATCAACAGCAGCGTGAACCAAATCAATGTAATTCTGAGCACCGACGGTGGCGCCACATTCAGTGCACCCGTAACTGCGGGCACTGGTAGCATTGACCAACCTTCAATCGCAGTGGGCAACGGCAGCGTATGGGTCGACTGGAACCAGAGCGGAAGTATGGTCGCGCGCGGCGCGCCGGTAACAGGTCTCGGTGCGTGGGGACCATTCAACGCGCAACAGTCGATCCCGTCGGCCACTGGCAGCTTCGGGGGCATTGCCGTCGGGCCTGGCCCGAACGGCGGAAAAGTCATTGTGACTTATCAGAACCCAACTGGCGGGCAGGGCCCGGCGACTATCTACACCAACGTAGACACAGACGGTTTGGGACCGGGCGGTTTCGGTGCCCGCGTCACCGTTACGTCTACCAATGTCGGTGGCTTCGACTTTATTCCCGCGCAGAACGAACGCTCGATCGACGCTGAAGCGGGAGTGGTATGGGACGCGACCGGTGGGCCGTTCAACGACCGCATCTATCTCGTATACACAGACGAGACGGTTAACGAGAACAACGACACCGACATTATGATGCGCACATCGACTGATGACGGTGCGACCTGGAGCGCGCCGGTGCGCGTCAATGATGACGCGACAACAAACAGCCAGTTTTTACCCTATGTCGCCCTCGATCCCACGAGCGGCATTGTGGCAGTAGGCTTTCACGATTGCCGTAATGACAACGGCGTGCCGGGTCCCGGCGGGACCAACATGATCCCTAACGACGACGCGGAATATTACGGCACCTTCACAACCGACGGTGGCGCAACCTTTGCGCCAAACCAGCGGTTGAGCGGAGGATTCTCGAACGCGACAGCGTCAGGCAACGGAGTCGACTATGGTGACTACGTTGGTCTGGACGCCCGGGCGGGCAAGCTCTACACGCTGTGGGCTGATAACGCGAACTGCGATGGCACCAATCCGAATGGCACATTGCACCAGTTCGACCTGTACTCGAACCCGCTGATGTTCGCCGGGGGTACACCGACGCCTACACCGACGCCGACGCCGACTGCAAGTCCAACACCAACCGCAACGGCCACCGCTACTGCCACGCCAACTGCGACAGCGACTCCCACACCGAGACCTACGCCATCTCCAAGGCCAAGTCCATCGGCACGGCCGCATCCCACACCGGCGCCGCGTCCATGACGCGAGACGCGCGCCTTGATCGCTAGCAGCTGTCGATTACGGATTCCAAAGGAAGGTCCGGATCGAGATGATTAGATGTGAGCCAGTCGCGATTGAAAAGCGTTGATTGATATTTGTGACCCGAATCGCAAAGAACCGTGACGATGGTTTGACCGGTACCAGATTCTTTTGCGTAGCGTATTGACC
The DNA here is from genome assembly GCA_050257575.1 of Alphaproteobacteria bacterium. Lineage (GTDB taxonomy): Bacteria > Verrucomicrobiota > Verrucomicrobiia > Chthoniobacterales > UBA10450 > Udaeobacter. Next base: position 6,861 of record JBLMXD010000074.1, read on the forward strand.
CGGCAACGTTGATACCGCTAGACAGGCCGACGAACAAACCTTCTTCACGTAGCAGTCGATAAACAATCGTTAGGCCAATCTGGTCTGGGAGGCGGTAAGCTCGATCGACTTTGGCGCCTTCGATGTTCTTCGTGACACGGCCCTGACCGATTCCTTCCGCGATCGAATCGCCGTCGTTCGTCTCAAGATTGCCATTGGTAAACCAAGACCACATTGCCGCGCCGTACGGATCGGCGCACACGATGTCAATCTTTGAATTTTGTTCCTTGAGATAAGTGCTGACACCGGCCAGCGTGCCGCCCGTGCCGACAGCTGCAACGAATGCGCTGACCTTACCTTCGGTTTGCTTCCAAATCTCGGGCCCGGTGCTGCGGTAATGCGCGCTGCGGTTAGCGGTATTATCGAACTGATTTGCCCAGAACCAGCCGTGCTGCTCAGCCAGGCGACGCGCGATATGATTGTAATTGTCCGGATCCTTATACGGCTTCTCGGGCACCGCCTTCACCTCAGCGCCGAGCGTACGGAGCAAATGCATTTTCTCCGGCGACTGATTATTCGGAATTACAATAACCGTGCGATATCCCCTCGCCCGTCCGATTACTGTAAGCCCGATCCCGGTGTTGCCGGCAGTTCCCTCAACAATCGTTGCCCCAGGTTTAAGCCGGCCAGCCGCCTCTCCATCGGTGATGATTCCGTACGCAGCGCGATCTTTTACCGATCCGCCCGGATTCATGAATTCGGCTTTGCCTAAGATCTCACAGCCGGTCAGTTCCGACAGCCGCCGCAGTCGAACCAATGGCGTATTCCCAACATAACCATCAACGCCCGAGAATTTCGCAGTCATGTGATTGAATCTCTCTCGCAGTCACTCCGGCGCCAATAGCGATGTATACGTCACGTTTGTTGTAGCGTCCGCTGTCCTGAGCGAGTCCATCCCCTGCCCGAGCAAAACATTCGCAGCTTTAGAAGATCCGGCCGAACCTATTTTTCATCCCAGGCGAGGCCTTCGGTCATCATCTTGACCTCGCTTCCGCCGCTCTCGGGTTTCACGAAGATTGTGAGCTCAGCGTCTCCCCGCTTCCGCTTCAGTATTGCAGAGGCCGGAGTGATGAGATCGCTGCCTTGCTTTGTCCAGCCCTGTGCTTTGAGGTTCGCTGACAATTCGGCGCAAGTGCTCTTCACGTTCGCCTTGCTCTTGAACCCCAGTTGTTCAACAAGCGCTTTATACTCGACGTCGGACGCGTCCTTTGTGAGCGCCAGATCCTTCACGTTCAATCCCGCTGCCTTTGGCTGCGCAACGGCGTCATCGTCATCGTCGGCTGCCGCGGTCTTACTAGACTCGGTAGTCGCCGTCTTTTCCTCCTCTTTCGAAGGCGCGGGCTGAAATTCCTTCGGAATCTCTCCGAGCGGCGCGACGAACTTCACGTTGACGTCCCAGGTCTCACCGAACACGTCTGCAGGTCCATCGGTCGTCAGTTCTCCCTGCACCTTGCCGTCGGCATATTCGAAGTCGTTGGTCTGGATTTTGCCAATCGAGCTAAAGTTTTTGTGCTTCAGCGCACTGTGTGCCACCTCGCAGCCAAAAATGTCACCGTCTTCGTGAAGCGAGATGACCAATGCGCTGCCGAACTTCCCGAAACCGGCGTTAAAGTCCGGTTTCTTGTCTTTGGAATGATCCTTTTCAGTGAATACCAGGACGATTGATGGCTTGTCGCCGAACGGTTCGCGCCAATGTGCCGACACATAAGCCAGCTTGGCATCCTTACCGTTACCTTTGAATTCGCCCGTCACCGTCGGTTTGATATTGGCGGCGGGACCCGGCTTTTTGGGAGGCGGCAACGATTCTCCAGCGCGAAGCAGTGCCACATCGAAATGGACGTCCAACCCCGAGGGAAACATCCCCTCGGTCTCGTTCGGCTGATTGGCCTTCCCAATCGCCCGGCCATTCTGCACCTTTAATTCCCCGGTAGCATTGCCACCCGTGCGCCTGCCGAGAGAGGTGTCACCAGCGCCGGCTCCCCAGCCTTTGAATTGTCCAGCCTTTGTGAACTCCAGCTTGACGTAAGGTTTCCTGAAATCTGGCATATCACCCGCTTTTTCCGATTTCCTCGCCGAGTTGATCTTCTCACTGGAGATCGTCGGACCGCTCAGGACCACCGCAATTCCTTCCTCGCCATCGACAGTCGTCTCATAAGCCGCCGCATGTTTTAGTGGGTAGTTTTTACCCTTAATCATCAATGTCCCCTCGCCGACATCTGCCGGTTTGGCCCCACCTTGCGCAAAGACCGTCGCCACACCGACGACGGCAATTCCTGCCACCAAAATCGTTAATTTCTTATCCATAATAAATGCAACTTGTCACAGAGTATTGTCAGGCATTTCAGCAGCAAAATAAAAAAGTGCCAAGCACGAATGCACCTCGCGTTTTCAAAATCATCTCCATTGCCCTCGCTGTTGGAGAAGACGTGCCTTCACGCCTTTGAGCCGACAAATGAAAAACGGCCTGAGGGCAGGCCGTCTCCAGAATTTCGCTGCGCAACAAACGTGAATCAAATCGACGACACACCGGAGGACGAGTAGAGTCGCGCCGCTGTGAAACCTCCATTCCGTTGTGCTGCCGTCGTTTCAGCTCTTTTACCGGTCTGTTCTTTTTCCGGGAGCTTCACCCTCGAGCAGGTGATGAGCTCGCCATTTCCTTATGGCCTAACAAGCGCCTCGCACGTTCCGCGTGTAGCATGGGTATTCGACAACAAAGGCGAGCGCGACATCTGGGTCGCGGACGCGCCTGATTTCGTGCCACGACAGGTGACGCATTACAAAGGCGACGATGGCCAGCAGATCGCCAGCGTGAAACTAACGCCCGATGGCAGAACAGTTGTGTATGCGCGCGGCTCCGAGGTGAACAAGGCAAAGACTTCGGCAAATCCGCAAAGCCTGACAAAGATGCCCAAGCAGCAGGCCTGGGCTGCGGATATAAGTGGTGGCCAGCCGCGTTTGCTCGGCGATATCGGGTGCGACGAGGAAGAATGCGAGGACCTGCAGGTTTCGCCGGATGGAAAGTATGTGGTGTGGCCAGGGAAAAAACATCTTTGGATCGCGCCGGCTGATGGGAAGAAAAAGGCGGAGCAGCTCGAAGAGCTACTTGGAGAAAGCGATACTCCGCGGTGGTCGCCGGATGGAAAGCGGATCGCGTTTCGCTCAAACCGGAAGGACCACTCGTTTATAGCCGTGCTGGATCCGGCGACGAAAAAGATCATTTATTTCGCGCCGACCACGAACCGTGACGCCAATCCAGTTTGGTCGCCGGACAGCAAACAGGTCGCGTTTATTCGCCAACCCGGCCGCGAATTCAAACGGCCGCTTATTCCTGAGTTCCCCCGACCATGGGCGCTTTTTATCGCTGACGCGCAGAGCGGCGAAGCCAAGGAGGTGTTTCAGAGCGGCACTACGATGGAAGATTCGCTGCCGCCTTTCGCGTTTCCATCGCTGCAATTCACAAATGCAGGCCACATCATTTTCGCCAGCGAGAAAGATGGACGGAACCATCTCTATTCCATCGAGGTGGAAGGCGGGACACCGCAACTCCTGACACCAGGCGATTTTGATGTGGAAGACGTGATGTTGAGCACGGACAAACGCAGTATTCTCTACACGTCGAATCAAAACGACATCGATCGCCGGCACATCTGGCGAGTCAGCGCGACCGGCGGCGAATCGAAGGCCCTAACGAGTGGCGATACGATTGAGTGGAACCCGGTCGAAACGAGTGACGGCAAAAACGTGCTCTGCCTCGGTTCAACCGCGACCTCGCCCGCCATGCCTTATCGCGTGACGCGCAGTGGGCGCGAGTTGCTCGGGAAGAACTTGATTCCGGCCGATTTCCCGGAGTCGCAGTTAGCCACGCCTAAACAGGTGATATTTAAAAGCGGTGACGGCCTCGAAATTCACGGACAGCTGTTTGTTCCGAAAAACCAAACAGAACGCGGTCCTGCTCTCATCTTCACCCACGGCGGACCGATCCGGCAGATGCTGCTTGGATGGCATTACAT
>JBLMXD010000075.1:0-2588 GCA_050257575.1 Alphaproteobacteria bacterium
ATTTGCTGCATTGGAACGATCATCACAAGGCTTACCACGGTCTGCGCGCCGTGTTGCACGTGCTGCGCGATCGCCTGCCTGTGCCGGAAGCGGCGCATTTTGGGGCGCAACTTCCCATGCTCGTGCGCGGCTTTTATTACGACAACTGGAAGCCGGCAGGCACGCCGAGAAAGATTAAGACCGCACAGGAGTTCTATGACGCCGTGCGGGAAAATTTTGCCGCTGACCGCAACGTCAATCCGATGCGATTGACCGAAGCGGTTTTAAGGGTGCTGTCGACCCACACCTCTCCGGGTGAGTTGGAGAAGGTGCTTGGAATTTTTCCACCGGAATTGCGCGCTCTCTGCCTCGAGCACAAGAGTGTTGCCCTCTCTGATCTCGGATGACCGCAAGTTCACTCATCATCGTAGCCGATCGCGGTAGCTTGCGCGCGTATCGGGTGGAGGAAACACCGACGCGAGGTCCCCACTTGGAGTTGGTGCAGGCCTTTGAAGTCACAGATGTGATGGATGCGGCGAGCACGCGGCATCAGACGCCAATGACCGATTGGCCGGAATTGGAAGCAGAGATCGATCGCCGTGTTTGCAAAGAGCTTGCCGCCGAAATCGCGAAGACCGTGGAGCGCGACCTGGGCGAAGGCTGGTCGTTCGCTGCCCCCGAATCAATTCACGGGAAGATCGTCGAGCAATTACCGCCCGAAATCCGGGAGCGGATCGTGGAGCATGTCGAATCTGATCTGGTGAAATTGCCGGTGTCCGCGCTGCTGTCGCACTTCCGCTCGCTTCAACCGATTTGATTTATGACACAAGATACTTCGGCAGTCCGGGGGACGAGGGATGACCCGCTGGGGTTCAAAATTGAAAAAGTGCTGGTGCCAATGGATTTCTCCCTGGCATCGGTGCAAGCACTCGAGTATGCCGTTTGGCTGGCAGGACAGGTTCGCGCCGCCATTCATCTTGTGCACGTCTATCCGCCTGACGAAGCGTCATCGGTGCCCAGCGCGGGGCACCTGCTGTTCCAGTCAGCCGAAGCGATCGAACGGCTTAACGAAGAGCTGACCGGTATTCATCGCAAGCATGTGCCCGCATTTCGTCCCGATAATTGCCACATCCGTCGCGGAAGACCTTACGAGGAGATTGTCCGTTTGGCCGGTGAGATCGATACAGATTTAATCGCGCTTTCGACGCGCGGACATAGCGGGCTGAAACATCTTTTGCTCGGGAGCACGGCAGAACGAGTCGTTCGCAACGCTCCCTGTCCTGTTCTTGTCGTGCGGAAGAGTAAACAAAAATTAAAAGCAGCAGCTAGAGCGTTCGCAATTCGCACCATCCTGGTTCCAACGGATTTCTCGCCATGCTCGCTGGCAGGAACGGAGTATGCAGCGTTTTTGGCGAGGAAGCTTGGTGCTACCCTCCGGCTTTTTCACGCGATCTATCCGTACACGAATTACGTGTTTGTTGACCGAGCTGGCGTCCGTCTCTCCGGACTGGCTGAAGCGGTGGAAGAAACGAGCCGGCAGGAGATGGAAGCGCTCAAGCAAATGGATTTCATGCGCGGTCTGCAGGTTCAAACCGCGACTCTTCCTGGTCTTGCAGTCGACGAAATCTGCGCTGCAGCCGGCGAGCCGGACGTTGATCTCATCGTCACTTCCACTCATGGCCGGACAGGTTTGAAGCACGCGCTCATAGGCAGTGTCGCAGAACATGTCGTTCGTTACGCAGGGCGCCCGGTCTTGGTTGTCCCAAGTCGTGACGCCAGTTCCTGATGGAGAATCTTATGCCAGCGTCTCTCGCCGATATGGTGCGCGAAAAAGCGGAAGTGCTCATCGGTGCGCCTGATGATTTCAATTCAGTTCTCGATCTTATCGGGGACGCGCGTTTTGTTTTGATTGGCGAAGCGAGCCACGGCACACACGAGTTTTATCGAATCCGCGCACAAATCTCGAAAGTGCTAATCGCAGAGCGAGACTTTAACGCGGTAGCAGTGGAGGCGGATTGGCCGGATGCGTATCGGGTCAACCGATTTGTCCGCGGTGCGAGCAGGGACAGCGATAGTGTGGAAGCGTTGAGCGGCTTTCAGCGTTTTCCGCAGTGGATGTGGCGCAACGCAGATGTTCTCGATTTTGTTGGCTGGCTGCGCGAACACAACGATCAGGAAACTGGCGCGGACCGGAAGTGCGGATTTTACGGCCTCGATCTCTACAGCCTGCACGCCTCGATCGAAGCCGTTCTGGCTTACCTGGACAAAGTGGATCCGGAATCAGCAAGGCGCGCGCGGCATCATTACAGTTGCTTCGAACATTTCGGGAAGGACATCACCACTTACGGATACGCGGCCGGGTTTCGAATGGTGCCATCCTGCGAGGATGGCGTGGTGAAGAATCTGGTCGAGCTGCGGCACAAGGCGATGGATTACCTGCAACGCGACGGGCAGGTCGCGGCCGATGCTTATTTTTGTGCCGAGCAAAACGCGCTCGTCGTGCGAAACGCCGAGGAATATTACCGCAACATGTTTCGACGCGAAGTTTCGTCATGGAACCTGCGCGACGCTCACATGATGGAATCGCTGGTGAGACTGGCAATTCACCT
>JBLMXD010000076.1:0-2691 GCA_050257575.1 Alphaproteobacteria bacterium
TAGGCGTTTTGGATTTCGCCGCTTTCGTCGTGGCGTCGGCTAGTTTCGTCTCCAGCTCAGGTATTCTTCCGTACTGAATCTCGCTCGCCTTTGCCAATTCGCCGCGCCGCTGCGCACGCTCCAGTTCGGTGCGAAGCTGTTCGAGTTCCTCTTTCCATTTCCGTTGCTCTTCAATAACCGCCTTCTCTTTTTGCCACTCCGCCTTGAGCGCATTTGAATTCTCTTTTAGCCCAGCCAGCTCTTTTTCGAGTTTTTTTAAACGCTCCTTGCTCGATGGGTCCTTCTCTTTTTTGAGCGCCTGTCGCTCCATTTCATACTGCATGATTTGACGCTCGATCACGTCGATTTCCGTCGGCATCGAGTCGAGCTCGATCTTTAGCCGCGACGCTGCTTCGTCGACAAGGTCGATTGCCTTGTCGGGCAAAAACCGCTCGGTGATATAACGCTGCGACAAGACCGCGGCTGCAACCAGTGCGCTGTCGGTAATACGCACGCCGTGGTGCACTTCGTAGCGTTCCTTTAGTCCACGGAGAATGGCAATGGTATCTTCTACTGTTGGCTCGCTAACCAGCACCGGCTGGAAACGCCGTTCCAGCGCGGCGTCTTTCTCGATGTATTTGCGGTATTCATCGACGGTTGTTGCACCAACCGTACGCAGCTCGCCGCGCGCCAGCATCGGCTTGAGCATATTTGAGGCATCAACAGATCCTTCTGCGGCGCCCGCGCCGACAATGGTGTGGAGTTCGTCGATGAACAATATGATCTCCCCTTGCGAATCAGTGACTTCCTTCAAAAAGGCTTTGAGGCGATCTTCGAATTCACCGCGAAACTTCGCGCCGGCTACCATGGCGCCGATATCCATCGCAATGACGCGCTTTTGTTTCAGCGATTCAGGGACGTCGCCGCTGATGATTCGCCGTGCGAGGCCCTCCACGATTGCAGTCTTGCCTACGCCGGGATCGCCGATCAGCACGGGATTATTCTTCGTTCGGCGAGAAAGCACCTGCATGACCCGCCGGATCTCGTTGTCTCGTCCAATGACAGGATCGATTTTTCCCCGGCGAGCCAGTTCGGTCAGATCGCGGCCATATTTTTCCAGGGCCTGATATTTGCCCTCTGGATTTTGGTCGGTCACCCGCTGCGAGCCGCGCACCTGCTGAAGTCCCTGCATCAGCTTGTCGCGGGTGACACCGGTTTCCTTTAGCAGCTTCGCTGCCGGAACATTCGCCCCCGCTAACGCCAGCAAGTAATGCTCGGCGCTGGCGAACTCGTCTTTCAATTTGGACATTTCCTTCTCGGCACCTTCCAAAACACTGCGAAGCTCGTTCGATATACGGAGATCTGCGGCGCTGCCATGGATTGTGGGACGGCGTTCCAACTCCGAGCGCAATCGTTCGCGTAGCTGGTCTACGTTCGCTCCGATCTTCTCCAAGAGGGGCCGGGTAATTCCATCGCCTTGATCGAGTAGAGCCGTAAGAAAATGCTCGTTGGTAATTTCGGGATGGTTAGCCTTCGAGGCCAGGTCCTGCGCCGCCTGGAGCGCTTCCTGCATCTTCTGCGTGTATTTGTCGATGCGCATGCTCCAAAATAACAAACAGGATTCGCTCGGCAATCGCGGCACGATCCACAAAAAGGTCCGTCAGTTTCTTGTTTCAGATTGAGCCGTTTGACACAAGCGCCCCGACAACGATGAGTGTCTGCCATGGCAGAGCAGGAAAAGTGGGCGGGATCGAAATCGCTGGCGCTTTTGCGCCAGGGACCATTCCGCCGTTACATCATCGGTTCACTCATTTCGGACAGCGGCACCTGGATGCAAATGATGGCGCAAAGCTGGGTGATGAGCGGGCTTACCAGCAAAGCCATCCTGCTTGGACTGGTGAACTTCGCAGCGGGGTTACCTGCGTTGATACTGGCCCCGGTGGCGGGTTCATTGGCCGACCGGTTGGACAAGCGCAAAATTCTGGTAGTCACGCAAATCGTGCAAATCATCTTTGCCGTCTCGTTGGGATTTTTGGTAATGAGCGGTCACATTCGAGTCTGGCAGATTATTTTCTTTGCGCTGCTTTTGGGAATTGCTTTCTCGTACGAAATGCCGGCTATCAGTGCGCTTGTGCCGGAGTTGGTGAAACGGGAGGAAATCGCTGCAGCGGTGGCCCTCGATAGATCGGTATTTCATGGGTCGCGCTTGATCGGTCCGTCGCTGGCCGGGCTTTTTGTCGGCTGGTGGGGCGCAGCATCGGCATTTTTTGTGAATGCGTTGTCCTTCGTGGCACTGATCGCAGCACTTATTTCTCTACCCAAACGGCCCCTGGGCACACCCGAAGAAGAACAACAACGGCGAAGCGGAATCCTGGAGGGTTTTCGCTACGTTCGCTCTAATCGCATTATTGTTTCGCTCATCACGTTGATCGCACTAAACACGATCTTCGTTTTCCCGGCGATCTCGGTCATGCTCCCGCTTTACGTACGGGACATTCTTCATCTTGGCGCAAAAACGATGGGGGGACTTATGGCGATTTCCGGGAGTGGCGCATTCCTTGGTTCGATTGGCCTGCTTAGCGTTGCGCGGCAGAATCGCTTGAAATTCATGACCGGAAACGTGCTGGCCATTGCGGTAGGCGTCTTTCTCATGTCAGTGTCGCGAAGTTTCCTGCTGACTGCTTGCGCGATGGGCGCAATGGCCATCGCCCT
>JBLMXD010000077.1:0-14579 GCA_050257575.1 Alphaproteobacteria bacterium
ACGCGCGCCGCCGACCCCGGGATAATACAGTCCCGGCTCGACAGTGAGCACCTGGCGGTCTTTGAGGACAACCTTTTGCAGCCGCGGATGCTCGTGAATTTCCAGCCCGAGTCCGTGTCCGGTTCCGTGGAAAAACCCGACACGGCGCCCGTTGCGCACCTCGGTTGGGAAACCACGGCTGCGGAACAATTCCTGGATGGCCTTGTGAATCGTCATGCCGTCAACGCCGGCTTTGACTTGCTTGAGAGCTAGCGCTTGACCCGCTTTCACGGCGTCCCAAAGCCTTCGTTGTGCTTCGCTTGCTCGTCCGCGTAACACGGTGCGGGTCATATCGCCGAAGTATCCGGTCTTCGCGTCGCGCGGGAAAACATCGAGGATGATCAACGAATCTGCGTAAAGCGGACCGTGACCACGCTCGTGAGGGTCGCAGGCCTGATCGCCTCCGGCGACGATCGTTCCGGCCGGAACACCGCCAGCGCGTAAAACTGCAGAATCGATTTCAGCACGTAGCATTTCCGAGGTGAGCGTCTTGCCGTTCCAACGCAATCGTTTTCCCGGACCGGGCTTTGACGATTTCAAAACTTCAATCCCCCGTTTAAGGCCAGCCTCTGTGATCCTCAACGCCCGTCCCATCATTTCGATTTCCTTGTCCGATTTGGCTTCACGCTGTGGCCAGAAAAATCCGTCCGTCGTGCGAACACGGATTTTGTTAGCTGCAAGTTCCTCGGCATATCCAAGCGGGAAGTTTGCCGGTACAACTGCCGATTTCACGCCGCGCTTTTTCAGAAAATGGGCCAGCACTTTTTCGTACGGAGGCGCTTTTTGTGATTTTCCCTGCACCTCGCGCTCGAGGTCGCTAAACATGACGAATTCGTCCGCATCGGCTTGTTTGCGGCCGCGATCGATTTCCAAGTCGCTTAGTACAAGGGTGCGTTTGCCGTTGCGCTGCAGAAGAATGAATGGGTCCGGGGCCCAAAACTTGGTCGCATAAAGCATGTCCGGGTCCTGCTCGCTTGCCGCCACTATGAGGCGCGCGGGTTTGGTTTTTGTTTTGCTCATTGTGGTCACTACTCTTTTCCGATGAGCTGGCTGGAGCAACTTCTCATTAAACGCTCAACCGAGATCTTAATAACCGCGCTTAGCTTCTGCGGACTTCCAGTTGCTTTCGCAAAATCCAATGAAGGATGATGAGCAAAAGAAGTGTAGACACGATCAGCACCATTGTGTCGAAAGTAAACACGCCAATCTGGATTCCGAAATAACGTTTCTCCAGACCGAAAAACACGTTCGGCTTACTGCCGCGACGGTAATCGTTCTGCTCCATTTCAGCGCGTGAGATGAGGTCGGACACTTTCTGATTCACGTAAAGTTGGTCTGCTGTAACCGGGCCGTTCGCGTCCTTGAATAACGAGCGATCGAACTTCTGTTTCCCGGCAATTACGGGATCGCACAGTTTCAAATATCGGCTGATATCCCCGGCGGAACGTCCTTCCAGTCCGGAGAGCAACGCCAGCACGTCTTTTAGGTTGTTAAGTTTTGCGCGTTGCTCAGGCGTGTCCGCTTTGGGCGCCAGCTTTTGAATTTCATCGTGTGCGCGATCCTGTCGTTTCGTGAGCGGGTTGAGCTTGGCCTGGGCGACAATCATTTCTTCGTACGACCAGCGCATGGCGATAAACTGGCATACCAGCGGGACCTGTAGCTTGCTCTCGGTCTTTTTTGTTTTTTCCGCGTTCGGATGTTCGGAAAACCAGTGCGAAAAGGAGTAAATCAGATCGAGGTTCCGGTTCATGTCCTCGTATTTGATGAGAGCGCCGCCCATGATGATCTGCGGAATTAGAACCAGGGGGACAATGTTGGCCGCGGTTTTCGGGTCGGCGACCAGCGATGAGATAACCAGTCCCAGCGCTACGCCGCTCATGGCGGTGAGGAACATGATCCCCAGGTCGATCCAAAACATGCCACGGATTTGGAGGGCGAAATTGCCGATCAACACAAAGAGGACGCACTGAATAAGTGCGAAGAAGCCTAGCGTGACCGTCTTTGACACGACGTAATACCAGAGACGCACTTTGATGTTGCGCTCGCGTTGTAGCACGGGCCGGTCGCGGATGATGTCGTCCGCGCTGTTGGTCAGGCCAAGAAACATTGCGACGATCAGACCGAGAAACAGGAACGTCGGAATATGATAAGCCGAGGCGAAATCGTAGGTCCCAGTTTCTGAATACCGAAGGATCGTCGCAATCAATAGCGCCAGCACCGGTGAAACCCCGATCGTGATAATCAGGTTCGCGCGGTTGCGCAGTTTGCTGATAAAAGCACGCCACAGCAGGGTCCGAAATTGCGTTAATTCGTCGTGCCACCGAAGTGGAAGCCGTTTCTTTTGGGTCGGTGCAACAGGCAAGGGGTGCGCTTCCTCCTGGTGCAGGGCGACCTGCTTGACGTCCTGGATTAGTCGGAACGCCTCGTATTTATCGCGCCAGAAATCCGGCGAGTAACGGCGCGCCGGCACCAGCTGTCCACGGCTGTTTTCCTCGTAAATGACATCACCGCTCAAATCGCGCAGCGGTGTTTCCAGCACATCGAAGATGAATTCAGGCCGGGTGGTTCCGCACGAGGGACAGGCACCGAGTTCGGCGCCGAATTGGTGTTGATGTTCCGCTTCAGCGAAATAACGCAGAGCATCGGAAGGCGCTCCGAAAAAGACGAGGCGCCCGCCTTTATCGAGCAGGATCACCTTGTTAAACATCTGGAAAATCTTCGAGCTCGGCTGGTGAATCGTAACAATGACGATTTTGTTGTGCGACATGCTCCGAATGATTTCGATCACATGCTCGGAGTCTTTCGACGAAAGACCGGAGGTTGGTTCATCGAACAGGTAAACGTCCGACATGCCGATCATATCCAGTCCTATGTTGAGCCGTTTCCGCTCGCCGCCGCTCAAAGTCTTTTTCTCGGGACTGCCAACGACTGCATCCCGTCGTTCGCTTAGGCCCAACTCGATTAGCTTGGCGTCCAGTCGCCTGACCCGATCGCGCCGTGAAAGGTGCGGGGCGCGAATCGCCGCCGCGAACTGCAAATTCTCACCGATCGTGAGGTGCTCATCGAAGGCATCCTGTTGCGGCATGTAACTGACATACTGCTTTAGAACGTCGAGATTTTGATAAAGCGACTGCCCGTTGAGCAACACCTCGCCGCTGGTCGGCTGGAATTGCCCGGCAATCACTCTCATGAGCGTGCTTTTTCCCGCACCGCTTGCGCCCATTACACAAACGAGCTCACCGCGCGTGATGGTGAAGGAGATCCCATCGAGGCCGATGTGGCCTTTGCCAAAACGGTGCGTGATTTCGTTCAGCTCGAGGGTGCGAATAATGTTCCGCTCCTCCTCGATGATGCGCTCCGAAAAATTGCACCGGAGAACCTGTCCAACATCGATGCGAATGATGTCGCCGTCTTTGAGCTTTGTCGTTGTACGGACAGGGTCGTCGCCTACCATGATCCGACGGTCCGCCTCGATTACTTCGAGGGTGCCCACTCGCTGATCGTAATCGCAAAAAATCTTCAGCAACACGTCCCCGGCCGTCCCGGGCGACAGCAAAATGTCGTCCGCTTGCAGCCGGCTGGGATCATTCGAGACCAGATATTCCGACTTCGATGCCTTGAGTTGGAAACGCCCGCCCAATGCGCGCGCCCGGCGGCGCAGATCGTTTAAATCCAGCTCGGTATCGTTGTGGAAAACGATTTTGTCTTCCAGCGTCGCGTCAATCTGTGTTCCAGCCTTGAGTCGTACTCCCTTGAGCTCCGCGTCGATATCGCGCAACGCCTTCACGCGTACGTTGAGTCCGAACGTCACTCGCAGCGCACTCTCCCGTGTTCGGGATCGCTCCAACTGCACCTGCTCTGCGTCTTTAGTTACCCGTATGAAAATCTCCGGGAGTGAGACGTTCTTCTTGGCATTGAAATATTGCGCCAACTCCTGATAGCTGAGTACCTGGTCCCCGATTAAAATGCGCTGACCAGGGTAAATTCGACAGAAACCCCCTCGGGCCAACGGCCTTCCACGCACCGAGACGTTCTGGCTACTGTAGTTTTTCAAAAGAATAAGATCGTGATACCGAAAAGCCATCAGCCGATCTGTTTCGCCGAGGTTCTTGAGGATAATATCGGACTTGCTATTTGCTCCGAACGAGAGCGACTCTAACGGCGACGCGCCATGTTGATAAATTGCCGGGTCGGATTCTTCTGACGCGTTAAGTTGATAAACGATATCGATCGCTTGTGCCGCCATGCCCATCTGCGACATGAACGAATAGAATGCGACCACCTGTTCCTGCTTCAGGCCTGCCTGGGAAATCAAATCGTACAATTGAACCCCGAGCATGATCTTGCGCTCTGTGCTCAGTTGGACACCAAGTTTTTGGGCCATCGCAGCGAGGTCCTGCTGCTCGTAAAGCGCCTGCCGGAACAATTGTCGCAACTCGGAGTAAACCGCCTCCGGATAGTCATAACGCAGGAAGCCCAGACTCGAGTCGATCTCCTCCTCCATGATCACCCCGTCGGCTTTGGTGAAGCTCGCCAGGACTTGAATCAACAAGGGCAACAGATTTGGTCCCTCGGAGACGCTGCGCGGTTTGCGCAACGCGCGGCGCACCAGCCGCCGGCCAGTTCGTCGCACACGGTACGCAAGGGGAATTACCCGTTGCATGGTACGATCGATCTTGTCGGCCATCGATGAAACCAGCTCTGTCATTTTGATTCCCGGATGCGAATGTTAAGCGAAAGGGCGAAGCGGCGCAATGCGGGGACAACGACTGCTCGCACGCGTTGCGAATCACCTTGGCCGGCGATCCGCTGAGACAGCAAACCCTACAGCATCATGGGCTGCGTCTTACAATACCTGGTCCCATTTGCTCTGATCTTTCAGCATGATCTCACGAAGGAGACGAATGGGTGGCATGCCGTGACTGAGCAATTCATTATGAAATTTTTGCAGGGTGAAGTCGTCGCCCTGCTGCGCCTTATAGTCATCGCGCAATTTCAGGATCTCTAATTTGCCCAGTGTGTAGTTAAGGTATCCCGGGTCGAAGGTGGCGCGCATGGCTTCCTGGCGCGCCGGTTTTTCTTCGTAATAACAGTTGTCCTGGAAAAATTTGGTCGCGTCATCAATGGACATGTTTTGCGTGTGCACCTTGATGGACACACATAACCGGCACGCACGGAGCAACGCCTCGTCGGCCTGTGCCATGCGATATTTAGCTGCGGTTTTCACATCGTCTTCGGTTGGAGTTGAGTTCGCCGCGCTGCCGAAGCCTTCGTCGATCATCATTTTTTCGCAGTAGTGAGCCCAGCCTTCGATGAACGCATAGCTCCCAAAGATTTTTTCTACCTTGCTCGCAGGCGAGGCGTTCAGATGCAGGAACTGCACATAGTGTCCTGGATAAACCTCATGAATCGAAACGACGTCGGAAGTGTAATGGTTGAACGCCGTGAGCCATTCCTGTTTTTCTTTCTCTGGCCAGCCCTCCTCCGCCGGCGTGACGTAATAGTAGGCCTCGGTGGCGCGCTTCTCGAATGGACCGGGAGTATCCATCGAGGCGAATGAGGTGGCGCGCAGATACTGCGGTGTCTCTTTTACTTTGGCGCGGACCTCCGATGGAATCCCGACCAAATGGCGGCTCACCACGTACTTACGGAGCCTGTCCAGGTCTTTGGCAATGTCCGGGATTAATTTATCCGCTGCCGGATGCTCGCTCTGTATCTGCTTGAAAACCTCGATCGGAGACTTGTTCGGATCGATCTTTTTCGCAGCCTCGGCAAACGCCGCCTGTTCTGCCTTTAGTTGCGTCATCCCGATCTCGAGAATTTTTTGCGGAGGAAGGTCGACCAGTTCGGTCTGCGCTAAGAAATGCCGGAATTTTTCTTCGCCTAAAGCAAAGTCGAGTGAAGCGTTGGGAAGCTTCTCCCGTTCCAACCATGTAGCGTAATCATTCAGCGCGTTTGCGGCCTTGCGATTGGCTGCCTGAAACGCCACGCGGAGTTGGTCGTCCTTGAGTCCGCTTACAGCGGCAACTAGGTCTTTTCTCAAGAATTCGGCGGACCCTTTGGCAATCTCGATCGCAAGCTCCACGAAGGGTCTTGGCAGCTTTTCATCGAGGTTTGTTCTCGCCGCGATCAGGATGTTTGGAATTTGCGATTCGATGGCGACGAGGCTGCGAACACGATCCTCGAGGGGTGCAAAATTTCTTTTAATGTAGACGTTCACGTCGCCGGCGCGGGCATAGATCATCGGGTTGCGCTCGAAGACAGACATGTCCTGCATTTCAAAAAGATCCCGCTTCACTGCTGATTGAAGGATTCGAAGGTCGATGGACTGACGAGGACTCAGTTTCGCTGGATCGAATTTGGCCAGGCGATCATCGAATCTCCGGAGCCGGGAAAGTTCGGCATCCAGCGCAAGGCGGCTGTAATCGCTGATTTTTCCGTCATACTCGTGAAGACCGAGAGCGGTTCCCTGGAGCGGGTGAGCGGCGAGATACGTTTTTACGTACTCCTCGGCTACCGTTTCGTATTCGGCGTCCTGGGTTTGTCCGCCGAGCACTGCGGCGCGGAGACCCAGCACCAGCAGCAGAGAGACCAACCCGAAGCTCTTTCGTATCGCGCTCTGCGTATTACCAGACTCCATTTGCGATTCTCAAATTCCGAACTTTGACGTAAGACAATGCTCTGCGTTGGACGTTGCCAAAAATTTGCTCATGAGCGATTGTCGCGATGTTCTCCGAACATGGGTAAAAATATAAGGCGCTTGGTTATCGTCCCGTTGCTGGCGTTTCTACTGTTCGTCCCTTTGTCCGGCGTTCTGGCGCAGGAAGCGCCAACGCCCAAGGGCGACGAGGACAACGGCTACTCGCAGATTGCCATTTTCGCAAAGGCTCTGGAATTGGTCCGGCAAGATTACGTGGATCAAAACAAGACGAGCTATCACGATCTGGTTAGTGCGGCAATGAAGGGAATGCTGTCGTCGCTGGATCCACACAGTCAGTTTATGGATCCCGATGACTTTCGGGATATGCAGGATGACACGCGCAGCCGTTTCAACGGTCTCGGAATTGAAGTCTCAATGAAAAACGGCCTGCCGACTGTAATCACAGCGATGGAAGATACACCGGCAGCTAAAGCTGGTGTTCTTTCGGGCGACCAGATTTTGCGAATCAATGGTATCTCCACCGAAAGAATGGAACTTCAGGATGCGATCAACGTTCTGCGCGGACCAGCAGGCGCAAAAGTCAGTCTGACGCTGTTGCGGCCGTCCACGAAGGAGATCAAGGAGTACACACTGCAGCGCGCGGAAATAAAAATCCAAAGCGTTAAAGGCGAAAGATTGCTGGCCCCGGAGTTAACCGGGCCCTTTCGGATCGGTTATGTCCGGTTGATCCAGTTTAACGAACCTACCGCCGACGAACTGTCAAAAGCGCTCGACAAATTGCAGAAGGAGGGGATGCAAGCGCTCATTCTCGATCTCCGGAACAATCCCGGCGGGCTTTTGAACAGCGCTGTGGACGTGTGCGGCCAATTTTTGCCGCCCAGCACCAAAGTGGTCTCAACACAGGGACGAGTTCCTTCGCAACAACATGAGTACTCGACTTCAGCCGCAAGCAAGCAGCGTCCGAATTTCCCGATGGTCCTGCTGGTCAATGAAGGCAGCGCGAGTGGCGCGGAGATCGTCGCGGGCGCCCTCAAGGATCTGCGTCGCGCAGTGCTTGTGGGTGAAACCACTTTCGGAAAAGGTTCCGTGCAAAACGTCCTGCAATTACCCGATGGATCGGCGGTTCGTTTTACCACGGCAAAGTATTACACGCCCAGCAGGCAGGTCATCCAGGGTAACGGCGTAACGCCGAACATTCGCGTGGGCATGACAGCCGAACAGGAGCGGGCTCTCAATGCGCTGCGCAATGCAGGAAATGTGAAGCCTGACGAGGAAACCAACATCATCAAGACGAAAGATCCACAGATGCTGCGCGCAATCGACGCGTTGAAAGGTGTCATGATCTACGCGCAGCAAAGCGCGCCAAAAGCGCAAGCGGTGAAGAAATAATTGTGACGGCGCTCACCGCTGCGAGCGCTTTCCGAGGGTCTCAGCGGCCAACACAAGCGCCGCCATACTAATGAAAACTGTCTTAGCTCTCGAAACTTCGTGTGACGAGACGGCTGTAGCGATCCTGCGCGGGACTAGTTCGCGGTACGACTTGCTGGCGAGTGAGGTAGCGTCGCAGGTCGCTGCTCATGAAAAATATGGCGGGATCGTGCCGGAGATCGCGTCGCGCAACCATTTGATCCATGCGCCGCGTCTGCTCGATCGCGCTGCGAACGCAGCAAAGATTGGGTTGTCGGAAATTGATGCATTTGCGGCCACCAGCGGCCCGGGCCTGGCGAGCTCGCTGATGATCGGCGCCTCAATCGCGAAAGGATTCGCAATTGGCTTCGGCAAACCGTATCTGGCTATCAATCATCTCGAAGGTCATCTGCTTTCGCCTTTTTTTTGCAGCGGAGACAATGGTGAGAACGAAATCAGACCCAACATATCACTTATCGCCAGTGGCGGACACACGATGCTGGTTCTTGTGCGGGGCCTGGCAAAGTATCATTTGATCGGACGCACCGTCGACGATGCTGCGGGAGAGGCATTTGATAAAGTGGCGAAGATGCTCGGTCTCGCTTATCCGGGCGGCCCTGAAATCGAAAAACGCGCACTGGGAGGTGACCCCAAGCGTTTTGATTTGCCTCGCAGCATGCTCGGCTCGGAGAATTTCAGCTTTAGCGGGTTAAAAACTGCGGTGCGCTATTTGCTTCCGAAAGTTGCAGGACATTTCGGCGAACAGCTCGACAAGGAGCGGAGCCCGACGCAAACAGCCTGCGAGTTGGGTGAACAGACGCTACGCGACGTTTGCGCATCTTTTCAGGAAGCAGTGATCGACGTGCTCGTCATGAAGACGGTCGCCGCGGTGCAGAAATATCGTGTGGACCTCGTCACATTGAGCGGCGGCGTCAGTTGCAATCAGGAGCTACGCCGGCAAATGCGCGAAGCTTGCACAGGTAAAGGAATCGAATTCAAAACTGCCGAGCCATGGCTATGCACGGATAACGCGGCCATGATCGCGTTCGCCGCGTTGTTGCGACTACGGGCGGGATGTCAATCGCAAGTCACGGACGAGATCGATCCGAATCTGGCGTTGGTGTTGTAGCCGCTTTGCGTGCGAACACGCGCTAACCATTTCGGCGCAGCCATGCGTGGGTCGCCCACACGACGGCCACTCTAATCAATACTCGCGCTCGAGCAGGTAATTGGCCAGCGCATGCAGCGGCTCGGCATGACGAGCGCTGAACACCGACAAAGCAGTGTGCGCCTCGCGCGTGAGTCGCCTCGCTTCAGCGCGTGATTTTTCCAGGCCAATGACCGCAGGGTAGGTTGCCTTCCTGGCCGCCACGTCTTTGCCCGCGCTCTTACCAAGGATCTGTGAAGTCTGTGTGACATCGAGAATGTCATCGATGATTTGGAACGCCAAGCCCAGTCGCTGCCCGAATCGTGTGATCGAAGACAATTTCCTGGCATCGGCGTTGGCACTCATCGCGCCGAGGCGCACCGAGCTTCGTAACATCGCCGCGGTCTTGTTCTCGTGGATGAATTGTAGCTGGCGTCGTTGGACGCTTTTCCCTTCTGCTTCGAGATCGGCCACCTGACCGGCGATAAGTTTCCGGCTTCCGGCCGCGACGGCAAGCTCGCGCAACAGTATTGCCATGCCGTAGCGCGGGCTCGGCTTAGTGCGGGAAACAATTTCAAAAGCGAGAGTCAACAGAGCGTCGCCGGTCAGCACCGCAACGCCTTCGCCAAAAACTTTGTGACACGTGGGACGACCCCGTCGGAAATCATCGTTATCCATGCTTGGAAGATCGTCATGGACGAGGGAGTAGGTGTGGATGCATTCGAGCGCACAGGCGAGCGGGAGGGTATCCTCCATCCTGCCTCGACAGGCTTCGGCGGAGGCGAGACAAAGAATCGGCCGCAAACGTTTGCCGCCGGCAAGCAAACTGTAACGCATCGCCCGGTGAAGCGTGGCAGGCTTGGTATTTGCCTTCGGCAAGTACCGATCGAGCGCGCGGCCGATCATTTTCTGGCGAGCAAGGAGATAGCTTTTAAAATTCACGAGGCAGAGACGGATAATGGAATTCCTGAATCGTTGATACTCGATAATCCAATTCTGCGCAGAGTGTCCAGCAGCATCGGAATGAGATTAGCCTGTGGTTGAGCGCGATATCGTCACGTTGCCCTAAGTTTCCTGAGAATGGTGTGTCTTTCTCTTTGGAGGAAAGGCATGAATTCCGCGTTGTTCTACCGATCGCGAGGATGTTGGATGTTTTGGGTTGCGTTTGTCTGCGCCGTTGGGATTCACCTGGCGGCGGTCGTGATTGGCAGGACGAATGTCGAGAGCACTAAGATTGAAAGTTTCACTCTGCCCGCAGGTGACGTTGACGTAATTGAAACCGAACCAGAGCCGATGTCTCCGGACGACTCGGTGACGCCTCCACCGTTACAGCCGATTTCTCCGGATGAGGAATTTTTTTCAGACGAAAACTTCAGCGAACCGAAGATTCGGCCGCGCAAGAGGACACGGTCGGCGTCAGTGACAAAAGGAGCAACAGCGGTGTCACGCTTCGCGAAAGCAATGGTGACTTATGCCCCGCGCCCGGTTTATCCGTACGAAGCGCGCCGCTTGCGAATAACTGGCTCAGGAACGGCGGTGCTCACGATAGATCCCGCCCTGGGCAATGTAACCGACGCGCTCATGGTGCAGAGCTGTGGCAACGCCATTCTGGACCGCGCGACACTGGACGCATTTCGACGATGGCGTTTTAAACCTGGAACCGCGGTCAGGGTCCAAGTGCCGATCACCTACACGCTTACGGGCGTCTCGTACTAGGTTTGAGTGTTGGTGACTGTGTTATCCTTTGCACTGGTCGGTAGGACACCAGATCCGATGCGAGGCGGCAGACCAACACAAGAGCGAAACTTTGAGGAAATTGTCCAACGATTTGAAATACCGCTTCTTCAATACGCGCGACGCATAACTGGCAACCGGGAACAGGCGCGAGATGTAGTTCAGGAAACGTTCGTGAAATTTCAACGTAATGGTGCATTGCGGCGAGAGGAAGAGCCGGCGACATGGCTGTTTACAGTTTGCCGGAACGCGGCGCTCAACGTTTGCCGAAAGGAGCGGCGAATCATGTACCTGGACGAGGAACTGCTCGAATCGCGCGAAAGCGAACAACCGATGCCTTTCGATCAACTCGAACAACGGGAGGCCACCGGGTTCCTGTTGCGGATTGTCGCCACCCTCCCCGCGCGGCAGGGGGAAGTGATTCAGCTCAAATTTCAGAACGACCTCAGTTACCAGCAGATCGCCGATGTGATGCAGACAACGGCCAACAACGTTGGAGTACTGCTTCATACGGCATTGAAAACGTTGCGAGAGCGGTATGCAGAAATCGCAGGCGATTTCATTCCATTTAAACCAAGAATAACTGATCCAAAATGAATTTTGATGACCCAAAGTTAACCGCATACGCCTTGGACGAATTGGACGAAACAGAACGATCCAAAATTGCCCGCGCAATTGCAGAGTCTCCCGAAGCACAGCGGTTCATTGCCGACACGCAGATGCTCGCGCGCACCTTAAAATCCGGGTTTGGCCACGAATTGGAGAGAGAAACAAACGCGCGAAGAAAACTCGGGGCCGTCCAGGAGGAAGCTTTTTGGTCAAAAGCCGGCCCGCTTGCGATCGCAGCTCTCCTTGCGGTGTTAGCAGCAATCAGTGCGGTGGCGTTGAGCGGCCATAGATCGGCTATCCACGGGCCATCAGAATCTGCGTTATCGCCAGAGTTGGCCGGGGCCCGGGCAGAACGGCAGGAATTTGCTGCGGTCCAAGGGGAAGACGCCAGTCAGAATCAAAGCGCAGAGGCTGACGCCGGTCCGTATGCGTTTACAGGTGAGCGGCCATTTGTGTCCGTAGTAAGCAAGCCCTACTCAAGTGTGCCGCTATTGGTGAATTCAGTTTCGTATCTCGATGTCCAGCGCTCCATCAATGGCGGTGTCCTTCCTACCAGAGACGCAGTGAGCGTTGAAGGAATGATTAACCATTTTTCGTACGACTATCCGCCGCCGACCGGGGCCGAGTTGTTTTCGATCCACACTGATGTTGTGAGTTGTCCATGGGAAACATCACACCGGTTAGTGCGGATTGGATTAAGGGGACGCGAGGCGATTGCAGTCGGCGAAGCCAGCGGAATTGAGGTCGAGTTTAATCCACGATACGTCGCTGCCTATCGATTAATTGGATACGACAGAAAAGGATCTGAGCGACGCAATCTGAATCAAGTAACCGAAGGATCAGAACAGATTCCGACTGGGTACAGTCTGACGGTTCTCTATGAAGTAATCGTACCTGCATCACGGCGGCCAGCAGCGGCTGCGCCAGGCGCTGACGGCTTGGCGGCGCCGACAGAACCCTTGTTGAGCGTCAAATTGCGACTGACGACGCCAACCCATGGTGGATTCACATCCGTGGAACGCGTTGTGAGGGACGACGCATCCGCCTTTGCAGCTGCTCCGGAAGATTTGAAATTCGCAGCGGCGGTCGCTGAATTTGGAATGATCTTGCGCGATTCCGAATACAAGGGGAACGGAACGTTTGAGAACGTAATGCAATGGGCAGTCGAAGGAAAAGGCACAGATCGCGGGGGCGCCCGCGCTGACTTCATCGAACTCGTGCGCAAAGCACAAGCGCTAACGAAAAGCTGAAAGGCTCCGTTACTAACATTCAAGCCAGCCTTTGCCAGCGTGGCTGTATCGATGAAAAACAGGGCTCCGGACGAGCTCAAATACGTCGAACAATTGCGGGTAAAGCAACGCAAACAGCATGCCTTGCTCGCGACAAGTCTAAATATTTTCAGCGCTTTCCGCTGTAGCAACGGGTTTGGTGCGCATGGCGAGGAACGCGCCAATCAGGAGGATCGCAGCGCTCCAAATCTGCGCGTGTGTGAGCTGCTCGCCATAAAACCACGCGGAAAGCGCCATCGCAATGGCGGGGCAAAGGAGTTGGAGACTCTGGGACAGCGCAACTCCGATTTCGTTTATCGCCACATAATAAAGAACGTGAGCAAGCGTGATACATGTTACTGCCGAGATGATGAGGACCAGGTTCGCCTGTGCACCGGCGTGAAAGGGTGTGCCGATTTTGCCGAACGCCAGCGTGAGCGGAAACAGCAGTGTCGAAGTGATGAAACTGACGAGACCGAAACTGCGGATCGGCCCAAGTTCAGCTGACGGTCGTTTGATTAGAACGCTGTAAAGCGCCCAGCAAAATGTCGCGGTAAAAGCAATGAATAACCCAGGCAAGGCGACGTGTTGTTCATGCGATTCCGCATTCTCGTGAAACCAAATCACGCCGAA
The DNA here is from genome assembly GCA_050257575.1 of Alphaproteobacteria bacterium. Classification (GTDB taxonomy): domain Bacteria; phylum Verrucomicrobiota; class Verrucomicrobiia; order Chthoniobacterales; family UBA10450; genus Udaeobacter. The sequence goes on from JBLMXD010000077.1 coordinate 13,499, forward strand.
GGCGCCGATTAATCCGAGCAACGTGCCAAGCTGGAATTGCCACTGCCGGATAACAACACGTTCCTCGGGAAAGAATGCCAGGGCCAGAAGCGCTGTGAAGATGACTGACGCTCGAGTGAAAATTGTGTAAACGCCAGGTCCTATGTAGAACAGCGCCATTACCTGGGTGACTTGGTGAACGACATTCGGCAGACAAGGCAGCAAACAAAGTTTCACCGCGTGCAGATCGATGCGCGGTCCCCCGCGGTTGATCCGATAAAGCACCAGGGGCGCTATGGCGATGCAGGCGACCGAGTACCGATAGAAGTTTTGGGCCCACGGATCGTAAGACCGGTTCAGGTAATACATGAATAACGACGGCAGCGACCAGATGAATACCGTGGCAAAAATCGCCGAATATCCCTTGGAGAGATTGGGACTCCGGCGCAATGAGGTATCGAAAGGCGCGGCCGACATTTCGGGTCTCATATGAAGATTGATTTGGCATACTCAATGGCTGTGGCATGCGTGGTCATCAATGTTTTGGGGTTGTTGGCTGGCGGCGCAGGGACGCTCGGTCCGTTGCGACAACCGATTCTACGGCATGTCGTGTTTGCGCACCTGCACTTTCACTCTGGTCCTCGCATTAAATTTTCTCGCCTCTAGGCGGCAAATCGCGCAAAAGTAGGACCAAGGAGAAACGAATATGCCAAACAAACATCTAATCATCGCTGGAATCATGTCGCTTCTTTGTTGTGCGGTTGCCCAGATGGGCGATGCCAAGCCGAAGGCGAAAGGCGGCGGCGGAAACCACATGCAACGTGGCATCGAGCTCGCCAAGCAAAACCATTTTGACGCTGCGGCGGAGGAATTCGGTAAGGCGATCAAAGACAACCCGAACGATCCGCGGGGTTACGCAAATCGCGGCACGGCCTATCGGCAGGGCGCCCGAGCTGCCATGGCAGCTGGAGATCAGCCAGGAGCATCGACAAGGTATCAATCCGCGATGGCGGATTTTTCAAAAGCTATTGAGCTGGCGCCAAAGGATGGCTCTCTTTATCAGGAACGCGGTGAGACCGAGATCGAACTTAAACAGTACGAC
>JBLMXD010000078.1:0-6492 GCA_050257575.1 Alphaproteobacteria bacterium
ACGAGTATGGCTTTTACGCCAACGTGAATCCGAATGTCGATCATCCACGCTGGAGCCAGAAAAGCGAACGCGTTATCGGAGCCGGGTTTTTTTCCGGAAAACAGCCAACACTTATGTTCAACGGCTATGAGAAACAGGTCGCACACCTCTACGCCGGAATGGATTTGCGAAAGAATTTTTGATGAACCGAGCGCAACCAGAAATTCATCCGCGCATGATGATATCCGCCTCCGCCCTTGATACGGGAGAGGCGAAAGACACGCGGCGCGCGCTTTTAGGCGAGCTTCCGGTAAAAATCCTGGCGAACAACCTTTTCGCCTTAGCTGTGATAGTTGGCGTTGGGATTTGGTTCCTCGTCATTCCGGCGGTTACTGGTGGTCTCGGCGCAAACCCGCCGGAGAGACTGCTTCATCGCGCCGGAGAGATCGCGATATGGATTCTGGGTGCGGTGCTTTCGCTGAGCCCGTTGCGGGTTTTGTTTCCTCGTTCACGGCTCGTTAACGCTTTGAACCGGCATCGGCGGATGATTGGCGTGAGCGCGTGCGTTTACGGTTTGATGCATTTCGGATTTCATCTGCTCTACGAGGGAGATACGCAGGCGATTGCACGTAGCGTCTCCAAGCCCTTCATCTGGTTCGGACTCTCCGGATTATCGATTCTGGTGGTCCTCGCGATTACCAGCAACAATTTTTCGATCAGAAAACTCGGTGGCAGGAAATGGAAGCTGTTACATCGACTTGCCTACGTAGCTACGGCGGTGCTCATTTACCATCAAGCCATTGCGGGGAAAGGACATTGGCACATTGCACGTTGGTTGTTGTTTTCGCTCGTTGTGCTGCAAATTGCGCGCATAACAAAACTACTGCTGAAAAAGTTCGGCCGGAAAAGACTTTCATATCAGAGCGTTGCAGCGGTGTATGTGCCGAAGACCACAGCGCTTCATAGCAGTGTCCCCGCATCTCAGCCATGAATACTACTGACATTCAAACGGCCGCGGCGCGCTGGGTGGACGACCACGGCGAGTGTCTTTATCGATACGCTTTAGTGCGTGTACGAAAACCGGAAGTGGCTGAAGATCTGGTACAAGAAACCTTTCTGGCCGCGGTCCGCGGCTACGAGAAATTCGGTGGTCGCTCGTCCGAACGAAGCTGGCTTGTAGGTATTTTGAAAAACAAAATCGTCGATCGTTTTCGGAAGCTCGGTCGAGAGACGTCATTCACCGACATGGAATTTCTTGCGGACGAGTATTCGGAGAAATTTGTGTCGGTCGGTTTTTGGAACCATGATCTCGGGCCCCACGAGTGGAAGCCGGAACCGGATGAGGTCATGTATAGAGCGGAGTTCTGGCAGGTAATGCGCGATTGCCTTTCGAAACTGCCGGAGAAAATCCGTGACGTTTTTACCATGCGCGAAATGGACGACGTGCCCAGCAAGGAGGTCTGCGCGATCCTGTCGATCACCGACAGCAATCTCTGGGTGATGCTACATCGCGCTCGAATGGCATTGAGAGAGTGTCTCGAGATGAATTGGTTCGATACGCCGGCGGGAGGAACGGCCTGATGGTAGATGAACCTTACAATCCATCGCCAATCGGCAACCCGTCCGTCCTTGCGCGAAGGAACTGGTGGCAAACGATGCTTGTAAAATTCATAGGCAAGCACACGCCCAAATGCCGGGAGATGGTCCGGATACTCTCGCAATCGATGGACGAGCCCATGCCGTTGTTCATGCGGATCAAGAAACGTCTGCACTTTTTGATTTGCTGCTGGTGCCAGCGCTATGAGGAACAGCTTATTTATATGCGCCAGACAGCACGCCACTTTCCCGAGCACGCGGATGAAGCCTCTAATGCCGAATTTTCACCGGAAGCACGGGAACGCATTAAAAGAAAGCTGGCGGACAGCGCTCGCTGAGCCGTCCCGCTATCACGGTGCTATCAGCGGAATGACTTGCCGTCCATGTCGTCGGTAAATTTTGAAATCATTATCCAACGTAACGATGACCGGCTCGTCCAGTAGTTCGCTCATTCGGACCAAGCAGGCGTCCGCTAATGAAATCGGAACATTTCGATAGCGTCGCAAAAGTTTTCTGATTGCGGGTAATTCGGGGCCAATTGGGAAATCCAGCCTGACGACTCCACGTTCGAGAAATTCCATCAGTCGATCCACGCCCGATTGAGTCCTGCCCAGGAGAAAACAGGCCTCTGAAATCACTGCATCGCAGGAGAATAACGGCGGGTGCAACGATCCTACCCGGTCACGACTCCATTGATGATACGAATCCTCGCGTTTGAAATATGCCACGAGCGGTCCGGCATCGAGAATCGCGCTGCTCACTTGCCGTAACCAACCAAATGCTTCTTGTTGCTGGCCAGATCGCGTGGTCCGCCGCGGACACTACCGCACAAATCCCGCGTCAGATCATAAACGGTCGCAGTCTGAATTTTTGTTTTTTGACCGAAAGCATCTTCCAAAACTTCGCGAATAAGCCGCGACTTGGTCTGGCCCCGTCGGCTTGATTCGCTCTCCATGCGAAGCTTCAGACTGTGCGGAATCTTTACCGAAATCGTATGCATCGCGTTAAGGTATTACATTCTGCACAGAGCGCAATACTCGCTGGAATATGTTGTAGCTGGCGGCGATGACGCTGGCTGATTGAGCTCAACCCCCACCTATGGAAGCAGGCGGTGTAAACGCCCTCCCGAAACTTGTAAGGAATCTCAGCCCCTAACGACGAATGGGACATGAATTGTAAAACCATAGTCGCTTCCCTAACCGCGCTGGCAATTGCTGCGACGAGCAGTATTGCCCAGGACAGCCACAAGAGTGGCCCGTTCCAAGGCGCAAAAGCAAACAAAGGCTTTGTTACCCACACGACGGCAAACGGCAAGAGCACACTCACGCTCTCCGATGATTTCGTCGCACCACAAACCCCCGATCCGCATTGGCAGGTCGTGGACTCAAGCGGTAAGACGTATCTCTTGGATCGTCTCATGATCAAGGGCGACAAGATGAATAAGTCGATTGTCGTTCCCGCTTACGTCGCGGACATCGCCAAGGTCCAGATTTGGTGCGCCTTTGCCGAGGCGAACCTCGGCGAAGCCGCCTTCCAACATCCCGTTAAGTAGGCATAAACCCGGCTGTTATAGCCGGGGTCGCTGACCCCGGCAGCCGGCATCACCGATGCCGGGCTACAGAAGCCGGTCAGTTCGGTCAAAACTTCGAACCTCACGACAAAACCTTATGAAGACTTTAAACAAAACAGTAATCGCTGTGATGATTGGATTCGTCGCGGCGAGCCACGCGCAGGTCGTAGAAAAAAAGTCGCTCAACCTCGATGGCGCGAAAAAAGCGATCGCTGCTGCCGTTGAATACGCGAAGAAAAATAATGCGCCGGGCGGAGTCATCGCCGTTGTTGATGATGGCGGAAACCTGATGGCGCTCGAACGCCTCGACGGTACTTTTGCCATGGGCGCCACGATTTCAATCGGCAAAGCGCGCACAGCGGTCCTTTTCAAGAAACCAACACGCTTCTTCGAAGAGCTAATCAACAAAGGCCGCACTGCCATGACTGCGGTAGATGGATTTACACCGTTGATCGGTGGAATTCCTATCGTCATTGATGGCCAAGTCGTAGGGGGCATCGGCGTAAGCGGTGCCGCGAGCGCAAACCAGGACGAAGAACTTGCCCTCGCAGGGGCAAACGCGCTCACTGTAACCGGCCGGGGTGAGGTCGGTGGGCCGGGGTCAACGCCCCCGGCTACAACAGCAACATTTGTGGACGCAAAACGTGTCGCCGCCGCATTTGCCAAAGGCCAGCCGTTGCTGGAAACCCCCGGGTACAAAGTGCACGCCAGTCGCCGTGTCGAACCGGGGCAGGCGGAGATTCACACGCTCGATACCGATGTTGTTTACGTCGTCGACGGGTCAGCCACGCTTGTCACCGGCGGTAAAGCAATCGGCACGAAAGAGGTCGCGCCTAGCGAAATCAGGGGCACCAAAATCGAAGGAGGCGAGGAACATCACGTAACCAAGGGCGATGTCATCGTCATTCCAAACGGTGTTCCACACCAATTCACCGCCGTAACCGGCGAACTTCACTATTTCGTCTGTAAACCAACCGCTAACACAATCCACTGATTCAAAACCAGAAAATCACGAAACTATGAAAACATTCTTTCTTTATTTGAGCGCATTGATTGCTTTTGCAGTTCTCGCGCCCGACGCCGAAGTCGTTAACATCGATAAAAACGGACTCGCCCTTCAGGGCTACGATCCCGTCGCCTACTTTACCGACGGCAAACCGGTCAAGGGCTCCCCTGAGTTTACCGCCACTTACAAAGGTGCGACCTACCAATTCGCATCGGCCGAGCACAAACAGTTGTTTGAGAAATCGCCTGCGAAATACGAGCCCCAATTTGGCGGATTCTGCGGGTTTGCCGCGTCGATCAACAAGCTTGCGCTCATCGAGGTGGAATATTTTCAGGTGTTACACGATCGATTGATCTTGCAGCACAACAAGAAAGCCTGGGACCTCTGGCATAAGGACGTCGAAGGCAACTTGAAAAAAGCCGACGCAAACTGGCCTACGCTGTCACAGCAAAAAGCGCCCTGACAACGCCTAACCCGTTTGCGCTTCTCGTCCTATCTATCATTTCCGTAAGGAATTGCAGGTTACGGCGACAAATTTGCAACATGGAAGGGATCACTTTGAGCAGGTCATTAGCCACTTCGGTTCTTCACGCGTGGGCGATGGAATTTAACCGGACACATCGGGCTGCATCCCTGAATGCCTCGATTTGGCGTTTGCGTTTTACGGCCGTGATCGCCCTCGGTGTGCTGGTTTTCCTGGCTGGCCGCGCGTTTGCGGAAACAAACGCGGATGCGCCGAGTGGAAAGCCGGACGCGATAATCGATCTCGGAACAAAGGAAGGCGTCGATCTCGTCAAGGGTCAGTGGCGGTACAGCGACACGAAAATCATACTCGTTGATTTCAAAGCGGCTGGCCCCGACAAGCAACCCACCGGCAAACCAATCAAGACCTATGATTTCACGCCGCATGCCGGCGGGGCTGATTTCGACGATTCGAAGTGGGAAAAATTGGATCCGACCACACTCGACGCGCGACGTTCGACTGGCCGGCTTTGTTTCAATTGGTACCGGATCAACATCACGATTCCTGAACGCGTGAACGACGTCGATTTGGGAGGCGCAGCTGCCGTGTTCGAGACGTCGATCGACGATTACGCTGAGATCTGGGTGGACGGCGAACTCGCGCGCGCACTTGGGCAGAGTGGGGGCTCAGTGGTAAAAGGTTGGAACGCGCCGAACCGGTTGATCATCAATCGCAGCGTTCAGCCAGGACAAAAAATCCAGCTTGCGGTTTTCGGCGCCAACGGCCCGCTTTCAAATCCGCCCACCAACTACATCTACATGCGCGAAGCGAAGCTCGAGTTTTACAAAGGCGGCGTTGTGCCAGTCGCAATCACGCCGAGCGAAGTGAATGTCGAAGTGATTCGCAAAGATCCGGCGCTGAACGCGATTGTGCCACCGAATCCGAAAATTTTTAAGCTCGCGGAGGGATTTAAGTTTACCGAAGGCCCGGTTTGGGATCGCAAAGGTGGATTTCTCCTTTTCAGCGATCCGAACAACAACACGATCTACAAGTATTCGTCCGAGGGAAACGGACAGCTCACTGTGTTTCGCGAAAAGAGCGGTTACGAAGGCGCTGATATCGCTGAGTACGGTCAGCCCGGCTCAAACGGTTTAACCTTTGATCCACAAGGCCGGCTGACGATCGATCAACACGGAAATCATCGCGTGGTGCGTCTCGAACCTGACGGCCAACTGACGGTGTTAGCTGACAAATTCGAAGGGAAGCGGCTAAACAGCCCTAACGACCTGGTTTATCGCAGCGATGGCACACTTTACTTCACGGATCCGCCATTCGGGTTGCCGAAATTTTTTAACGATCCGCGCAAGGAATTGCCATTTAGTGGTGTCTTTGCTGTCAAAGACGGCAATCTGAAAGTGGTCACAAAAGATTTTACCGGGCCGAATGGGATCGCATTCTCGCCGGACGAAAAATATTTGTACGTCGGCGACTGGGACGAAAAGAAGAAGGTGGTGATGCGTTATGAGGTGCAGCCCGATGGTTCGCTGAAGAACGGGAAAGTCTTTTTTGATATGACTAGGGCACCAGGCGAAGACGCCATCGACGGGATCAAGATCGACAAAGCAGGCAACCTTTATGTTTCCGGTCCAGGCGGTCTCTGGGTCATTTCACCGCAAGGCAAACATCTGGGCACGATCATTCCGCCAAAACATCCGCACAATTTTGCGTGGGGCGATGCCGATGGGAAAACGCTTTATCTCTGTGCGAAAAGCGGACTCTACCGGATGAAGCTGAACATTGAAGGTGTAAGGCCATGAGCTGCGTCGTCTCGATGGCCGCGACTGATTCCGCCTCTCCCCTTGGCGAAGGGGATAGGAT
>JBLMXD010000079.1:0-3038 GCA_050257575.1 Alphaproteobacteria bacterium
TCCGAAAAAGGAGTTCGAAACGGATTGCGTTGTGAAACGCTCGTTGCCATTGCGACTCGTCCATGATTGCGGATAATCGCGTCCGTAATACGAAACCTTCCATTTTGCGTCGAACCCGTCTGGACGCAGCGAACGCTCCGCTGGAAGAAACGCACCGCGAAAGCCCGGGTCGGGCCAGTTCGCCTTCAGCGTCGCTTCATTTTGCACGCCAAATGGCGCAAAGAAAATTCCTTCGCTGCCATTGAAATCCAGTGGGATTGAAAACGGAATCTCGCTGGCAATTGGCTGATCGCTGCCGAGCGATGCTGTTGCGCCGGTCGTGTAACCCGGGACTTGGGAACCGGGCAGCATCGGATGCTTGACCCCGCCCCAGTCGAGCACGATCGCCTCGCGTGTCCCGCGCAGATCATTAATGGCGATCGTCACGAACGCGTCTTTCCATTGCACGTCTTTCAGATCGACCTTGAGCGAGCCAAAATCGGGCGCGGAAAATTTGCCGGAAAGAACCGTCTGCGCCCGATACACAACAGCATCGTAAATCCCGCGGTGCAACTTCTGCGTCTGCACATCGCCGGAAATTTTGAGCGTCTCCGGTAAGAAATAAGCATTGGCAGTGGCTGTCTCCTCAACCTCGCGGCGCTCCACTTTCCCGTCGGCGGCCGGCACTTCTTTGATGGCCTTAAACTTGTATTGATATGGAATCCCGAGCACTGGCCCGATCACGTTTTGTTCCCGACCCCACGACGAGGTGATATCGGCCACGGCCTCATTCCGCCGTTCCAGACGCTCGCGCAAAACCCCGGTGATCATCGCCAGCGGAATCAGCAACACCAGGACCAGCGCGCCAACTCCAAGCAATTTGAAAATTGTGCTGTAACGCCGCCCAAAAGAGGGCTGCGATTTTGGCAAAGGAGGCGGCGCTTCAACTTCAGGCATGCCGCGGATCTTGAACAAACAAAACGAATTAAGCAATACACTTCGTCACCAGTTGTGTGCTGTAGCGTGCGCTGTCCTCGGCGCAGAGGCCTTCAAAGTCCGCTGGGGACAGAGAACGCTATAGCTGCGATTGATACCGAATTCGCGCGGCTTCGCGCATGAAGTCCGAGTTTCGGATTATCTTCGTTGAATTTCGCGGAGCGGAATCGCTTCGGACGAACAGTGACAAGCAATCGATCAGACGTCTGCCTCGCCAGTTTACGAGCTCCTGACTGATGCAGTGAAGGCCGTTCAGGGCGCACAGTTCTCGAAACAACTCAGCAGTCATATCCGGATTGCGATGGTGCGCCCAATCGAGAATCCCTGCCTTGATCAACGGTTTGGCAACGAAATCCGGCAGCCGTTCGCGTGGTGAATTAACGTATTCACCAAAATTCGAGTGATGAATGAAACCCTTGCCGCCTATTCTTAATTTGGTTCCCAGTTGGTGCAGGTAGCCTTCCACGATGTCTCGGTCCGGATGCACCAAGGAATCGAAGCTGAAAACGAAATCGACCGAAGAATCAGGAATCATCGCTAATGATCGGCCATCGTTCAGATGACAGTGCACATGCGGATTACCGGCAAAACGCTGCTGACACGCATCGATGCAGTCGCTCGATTTATCAACAGCCCACAGCTCCTGACAGTAATCTTTCAAATAATGCGTCCATCGACCGAACCCGGGCGCGATTTCCAAGATCGTCCCAGCCGGCAGACAATCGTGGATGCGCGGAAGGATTGTGCTCTCCCATTGGGCCTTGGAACTTCCCCACGGTTGCGACCATTCCTCGCCTGCTTCTTTCCAATCGTACTTCATCTTTAGGAATGAATCGCACTCGGTGCGCGCTGAGCAAACAGGACTGTAGTAAAAGCGAGCTGCCGGCACTGTTGAGATTCATTTCGCCGGTCGTCCCACATCAAACAAAGATTCCACCGTCTCCGTTTAGAATCGACTTTTGCCACCGAACCTGTAACCGGCCTTTGTGGAATTTCTGCCTTCGACTTGTGCCACTGGGGAATGTGCTTGACGGCCAACTGAGATTTTCTGAAAACTCCGCTTCACAAGCCGGGTCTGAATCGGTTGGAGGACTCCCCCGCTGGGTTCTTCGCCCCTTCCAGCCACCCGGAAATCCCACAACACAGCTGAGGGGAAAAACAAAGAAAGAACCATATGAAGCCACTGATCCAACAGAAACAGACAACTGCAGTTTTTCTCGTTGTAGTCCTGGTAGCCTCTGCTCTCCCGCAGATCACGCGAGCGGTAGTTCCGCCGCCGGACGCATGCTATCCCAATTACACGACAGCGGAAGGCTGCGACGCGCTGAGCCTGCTCACGACCGGCCTTGGGAATACTGGACTTGGTTGGCGTTCCCTCTTTTTCGATAGTACTGGCAGCTTCAACACCGGTGTAGGCGGAGGTGCGCTGGCTCTCAACAACGGGGATTCCAACACCGCGGTGGGAGCGGCGGCGCTTTTACTCAACGCTAGCGGCGCAGAAAACACCGCCATTGGAACCGACGCGCTTGTACATAACGACAGCGGTTCAGACAACACAGCAGTAGGCGCCTTTGCGCTCTTTAGCAATATCGACGGAACCGGTAACAATGCGCTCGGCGACGCCGCGCTTCGAGCAAATATCCACGCGACCGATAACACGGCCGTTGGTGAGGCCGCGCTCTTTAATAATGACATAACGGGGTCCGCCACAGCCAACAACAATACGGCGGTTGGTTCTCAGGCACTCCTTTCTAACACCGATGGCGATTCAAATACTGCCATTGGTTATCAGGCCCTGGCTTCGAACGATACCGGCATCCAAAATACGGCTACCGGTGTTGGTGCGCTCGTCAGCAATACCACTGGCGGCCACAACACAGCCAATGGAGCGCAGGCGCTTTTTAGTAACACCAGCGGCGGCTTTAATGTTGCCAACGGCCTTAATGCGCTTTTTAGCAACACCGTGGGGCTTGAAAACACCGCCAACGGATTTGAAGCCCTTTATAGTAACGTTGACGGCGACCAGAACACCGCCGACGGCGCTCAAGCTCTTCTGAGCAACA
>JBLMXD010000080.1:0-4723 GCA_050257575.1 Alphaproteobacteria bacterium
AGACGGGTTCGACGCAAAATGGAAGGTTTCGTATTACGGACGCGATTATCCGCAATCATGGACGAGTCGCAATGGCAACGAGCGTTTCACAACGCAATCCGTTTCGAACTCCTTTTTCGGAACGCAATTTCTGTCGATCCTCGACGCGTATCGTTACGTCGAACGCTCGATCAAATATGGCGTGCTTTTTCTGGTGCTCGTTTTTACGGCGTTCTTTCTGTTCGAAGTCACCGCCCGGCAAAAGATTCATCCCTTTCAATATCTGATGGTCGGCGCGGCGCTGTGCCTGTTTTATTTGCTCTTGTTGTCGGTTTCGGAATTCATCGGTTTTAGTTGGGCGTATCTGATCGCGGCGGTCGGATCGACAGTTTTGATCACGTGGTATTGTCGCTTTTTCCTGGGAGGCGGCGTCCGCACATTAATGATCGGTGCCGGACTGGCCGGCATTTATTTGTTCCTCTATATCACTTTGCGGCAGCAGGATTATGCGCTACTAATGGGTGCAATCGCCCTATTTGTCGTTCTCTCAATCGTAATGTACGTGACCCGCAAAGTAGATTGGTACGCACGCGATGCAGGTTGACGCGGACAGGATGGAAGCTGACAGAAGAAGTGTGATTTAATAACAGACCGGTTTCCGTCATGGCTGAATTTACTGTTAATCCAAAGCGTTTTGATCCGTACAAGAATTTCAAGTTCCGTATAAAATGGGATGGCCGTTACGTTGCAGGAGTCAGCAAAGTAAGTGGTTTGCGGCGTACCACCGAAGTTATCCGACATCGGGAAGGCGGCGATCCGAGTACCAGTCGCAAATCTCCCGGCTTGACTGAATTCGAACCCATTACGCTCGAACGCGGCGTTACGCACGATCTGGAATTTGAGAATTGGGCGAACAAAGTCTGGAGCCTTGGAGCTAGTCCTGGCGTGGAGGTTTCTTTGAAGGACTTTCGCAAGGACATTGTTCTGGAACTTCACAATGAGGCGGGACAGCTCGTCCTGGCATACAAGATTTATCGCTGCTGGGTTTCGGGATACCAGGTCCTTCCCGACCTTGATGCCAACGCGAATGCCGTGGCCATCGAGCAGATCACGCTCGAAAACGAGGGCTGGGAACGCGACCAATCTGTGAAAGAACCGGTCGAGCCGTCGTTCAAGAAATCGTGAGCCACTTCGTCGGCCAAAGCGCCTGAACCGGGGTCGAGCGTTGTGACAATTACGCCTCGTACCGCAATCACCGGCCTAACGGGTCTGGTTATCGTCATTTGCGTATACCTTTTTTGGCTTTGGCGGCCTGAGCATCAGGTCCGTTTGCACACCGAAAACTTCTTTCAAGCCATCGACGGCCGAAACTGGGAAACCGTGGCCGATTTTATTGGCGAGGATTATCACGATCAATGGGATAACAATCGCGCGCGCCTTCTCGAGCGTATGCGGGAAGGTTTCCGGTGGGTGCCCGGGTCCAGGATCACTGCGGCCAATCCTTTAGTCCGGGTGGAGGCCCTACGCGCGATCTGGGTTGGCAAAATCGAAGTCTACAGCAGCGATGATGGCGTATTGGAAGTGCTCGACGAACGCGTTAACAAATTGCCCGCGCCGTTCCAATTCGAGTGGCGCCAAGTTTCGGACAAACCGTGGGATTGGAAGCTAGTGCATGTGAGCAATCCGTCGTTTCAAATCCCCACGGACATTTCCTACTGAGCCCGGGCAGTCTCCGAAAAACGGCGGCCTAAGCAGCCCATATTTCTTGTCTATTTGCCTTGCGCCTGACGCAGTTGGCTTTTGGCAGCATCGATTTCGCGCTGAGCCTGCTGGCAAAGGAGAATACCGCGGAGTTTGTCCCCTTGGTAATATCGAGCGACGAACTTTTTCCTTGCGTAAGCGCCGTCCACGTCGACTCGGCTTGGCGCGAGCGTGAAATCTCCCACAAAATCCATCCGCAGATCAAACAGTTCTGTCCAGAAATAGGGGACCTGCTCGTAGCGAATGCGTTTCTTCCCCGTCATGTTTGCGCCCGCTACCAGGCCTTGTTCCCGGGCGTTTTCCCAATGGGTCTGACGTCGCATCCCGCCCATGATTCGGTCCGGATAAAAAGCAAGATCGCCGATGGCGTAGATTCCCTTTTCTTCTGTCTCGAGATATTCGGTAACCGGCGAACCATGCGGGCCAGACAGCGGCGTATTGCGTACGAGATCCAGGTTCGGTTCCGAGCCGCACGCAACCACCGCCAGGCCGACCGGAAAGCGGTTCCCGCTTTTGGTTTGGATATTCCGCAGCACGGTTTTGCCCTCGAATCCGTTGAGAGCTTCTCCCATCGATAGCACCACGCCGTGCTTGGCAAAGTAATCGGTAAGCCACGCGCCGGTGTCCGCATCGACATAGCGATTCAGCAAGTACTGGTCACGATGCATCAGGCCTACCTTCATTTTCATCATGCGCAGGCTTGCTGCTGTCTCACATGCGAGCAGGCCGCCTCCGACGACCATGATCGTTTTCTCCAGATTCGACATTTCGCGTAACGCCAGTGCGTCGCGAATTGTTCGCAGATAAATCACGTTGCCCAGATTTGTTCCTGCTACTGGTGGACGTATCGGCCGGCTACCCATTGCCAGGCATGCTTTGGTAAATTCGATGCTCTCGCCATTGGCCAGCACAGCCAGCCGGCGTTCGATATTGAGTTGTGTAACCACCGTGCCAAAACGCGCTTCCACTTTGCGGGCTTCGAACCAGCGCTCATCAAACTCCTGCAGCTTCTTTGGATTCGGTTCCTTGTCGCGTAAAAAGGCTTTCGAAAGGATCCAGCGCTTATAGGGCGGGGATACTTCTGCGCCTACTAACGTGACCGAGCTGCGCTTGTCATATTTGCGAATCCCCTCGCATGCGCTCGCTCCGCCGATGCCCGCACCTACGACAAGATAATCGCGCTGAATCATATGGAAACTTTAACCATAATTTGCGCTCAGGGGCACCGACAAGCGAAATCGTTAAGAACACCCAAATGGCCGTGCTGCCGCCCACAGATGAACCACCCGGGCGAGCGAATCTCTCTTGCTTTGTTGCTGTTACTTTCGGCAGACTGGCAGCTTATGAATGAGTCATTTACGCAGCTTAAAGATACAACAGCGAACCCGGCGCCGCTCGGGCTGCTCGGCTTCGGTATGACCACTGTTTTGCTTAATCTGCATAACGCCGGGTTTTTTGAGCTGAACAGCATGATCCTGGCGATGGGAATCTGCTATGGCGGCGCGGCGCAAATTGTTGCCGGGATCATGGAATGGCGAAAAGGCAACACGTTTGCCACTACGGCGTTTCTTTCATACGGCTTGTTTTGGTTCTCATTGGTGGCGTTAATTCTATTTGGGAAGCTCGGATGGGCCACGCCTACCAATGAAACTGCGATGGCCGCTTATCTCTTCATGTGGGGTTTGTTCACTGCGGTGATGTTCATTGGCACTCTGCGATTGCATGTGGCGGGCCAAATCGTTTTTGGTTCTCTGACTGTCCTGTTCTTTTTGCTTGCGATCGGCGATTGGATCGGCGCCGGCCCCGGTTTCAGGCATTTCACCGGGTACGAAGGAATTTTCTGCAGGTTCTCCGCTATCTACGCCGGCCTCGCCCAGGTGTTAAACGAAGTGTACGGTAGAGTTATCCTCCCGCTTGGCCTCGTGATGAGGTAATCGCGATTTTGGTTTTACGATAATGGCAGGCGTTTCGACTGCGAAGACCAGAGTTTGTAGCCGATACGGCTGGCTCTGCAGCAGCAAGCATGATTTAGCGTCCCTTTAGAAGGCTCGCCGCGTGCTCAAGCGCGGATTCGCTTTTGCCTCCAAGCATCCGCGCAACCTCTTCCTGCCGCGCTTTCCCTGCGACTTCGCGCAGAGTGGAAAAAGTGCGACCGCCAGATACGTCCTTGGTCACAACAAAATGCGACGAAGCGATCCCGGCGACTTGCGGCAGATGGGTGATGCAAACCACCTGATGATCGCGCCCCAGGGTTTGCATTTTTTTTCCGATCGCATGGGCGATCTCGCCGCCAACGTTTGTGTCGATCTCGTCGAACACCAGCAATGGGATCGCGTCCTGCGCGGCGAGTGCAGATTTGATTGCCAGCATCAGCCGTGAGATTTCGCCGCTGGATGCGATGCCGCGGAGTGGTTTCAACGGTTCACCGGGATTCGGTGAGAAAAGAAATTCCATCGAATCGAATCCATTCGCCCAGGGTTCGTCGAGCGCACCGAGGCGCGTTTCGAATTCTGATTGTCGAAATCCGAGGTCGCGTAAGTTGCGCCGGATATTTTCGGAAAGTTTCGGCGCGGCCTTCACACGGAGTTTGTGCAGCGCCCCGCCTGCGCGATTCATTTTGGCGCGAACATTTTCGATTTCCTTCGCCAGCCGCTCCAGTTCCGCGTCACGTCCTTCGATTTTCCGCATTCGTTCGGATGCGCGCTCGCCGAACGCAATCACTTCGGCGATCGAGCCGCCATATTTGCGCTTCAGAGTTTCAAAAAAAGAGACGCGCTGTTCGAGTGCGACGAGTTGTTCCGGGTCAAGATCGAGTTTTTCTGCATAACTGGAAAGCGCACGGGCAATATCGGAAAGCTCAATCACGCTGGCAGCATGGGCCGACGAGAGTTGCGCGATTGAACCGTCGATCTTTTCTAGTTCTCTGAGCAAACGCTGCGTCTCCCCGAGCTGTGAAAGAATCGATTCATCTGCTTCTGAAAGT
>JBLMXD010000081.1:0-6965 GCA_050257575.1 Alphaproteobacteria bacterium
GCCGCGGTGTTCTGGTAAATTAGTTTCAAATTCCATCGCAAAATAATTGTGGGAAACGGCAACCGCCGAAGAAATTCTTCAAGGTCAGTTCGAACGGAGCGCTCGCGTTCGAGCGACTGAAGTCGGCGAAGCGCGGCCAAAAGCTGTGGGTAAAGTTGCCTGAGCAGTTCTATCTCATCTTGTGAGAAATCGCCCTGCTTCGGTGTGCGCAGGACTGCGATCGAGCAGATCAGTTCCTGCTGTTTCCAAAAAAACAGCGTAACGCCGTGAGCGCATTTCTGCGGAAGAAGGTAACGGCGATAAAAACTTGATTTCAAGAAGCTGCTTCGATTGCGAAACAGATCGTTCAGGCGCACCACTTTCTTTCTCCGACGTTGCCGGGCACAACGCGTGAGAGGTTCCGCGAAGAAATCTTCAGGCATGAATCGCGCCCATTTCGCAGTTATCGGGATGCCGGGATTTTGCTGCAACAACAGCCCAATCGAGTGATTCGCAATTGACGTGGAAAGCAGTCGCTGGACAGCCTTCCAGAACGATTTCACATCGACGGCGCGATGCAGCTTGAGCAGAGGTCGTTCCAGCGCCGGATCGATCACCGACCCACGGTTGCTTACAGCCCAAGTGTCTCCCCTCAAATTCCCCGCCCCTCCTCGTGCAGACAATAAATGAAGACCGCGCTCACCACCGAAACGTTCAACAAATCGCTCGGAGAAAATGGAAACCAAAGTTACCTCGCGATGATCCAGAAAGTCTTAAAAGTTTTGCGAAATACAAACCAACAAGAAAGGAAACAAAAGTATGAAACTCGAAATCAATGTACCCGTAAGCGGATTGGATCTGGCGAGCCTGCTCGAAGGTGAACAAGGATTGTTCCTTTGCCAAAACAGAGGACAAAACTATGTCACTGTGGCAAAAGCCGGTCACTCCATCGCCTTCGGACCAACACCGATTGGGAAAGCCATTCAGGAGCAAGCGGCGATCACCATGGGGCCAGAACCCTGGTTCGTGACGAAAATCAGCAACTCAACTGAGTTGGCGGAATTCCGTGGGAGCCTCTACGGCAGAGAAACGCGTGAGCGCTAAGGCGCAAAGTGAAAGGTCAAAAAATGAAACTTGAAGTTAATGTGCCTATCAGCGGGCTCGATCTTGCAAGTTTGCTCGAGGGGGAACAAGGCGTATTCCTCTCGCAAAGCCGGGGCCAAAATTATATCACCGTTGCAAAACCTGGTCACCCGATCGCCTTCGGGCCGATGCCTATCGGTCAGCCAGTTGTGGAACAGGCGCCAGCTTTTGGACCTGAGCCTTGGTACGTCACGAAAATCAGTAACTCAACTGATTTAGCTGGTTTCCAAGGCAGCTTCGACAAAAGAGATCGCTAAAATTATCGCCGGTAGTCCGTCATCACAGCGAAAAGCTTGCGAGGAGCGGTCACGCGAAATTTCGGCGTAAGCAGCCTCGAAGAAATTCGGGGCTGCCCAAGCCGTTACCTCTGGATCATTTCTTCCACCCGTTGCCGTTCCCGTCCGGCGCGAGTGCAGGCGCCATTTCCGGTGTAAGATCCTCGTCCTCCGGCGTCTCGTCCCAACCGACGTCCATCAGAGATTTTTCGTGGTGCTCCTTCGCGAGGAGCATGTAGAGCGACGGAACGATGAAAAGCGTAAAGATTGTGCCGATTGTCATGCCGCCTACCAGAACAAGACCGATTGAGTTTCGCGCCGCAGCCCCCGCGCCCGTCACGAGCGTTAGAGGAAAGTGACCGGCAACAGTTGCTGCGCTTGTCATCATGATTGGGCGCAACCGAATCCGCGCCGCCTGCGCAACGGCGGTCAGTTTATTCATACCCTTTCGTTGCATTTCGTTTGCGAACTGCACGATCAGAATTCCGTTTCGCGAGACCAACCCGACCAGCGTGACCAAACCGACTTGGGAGTAAATATTTAACGAAGTGGTCCAACCATTGGTGAAGAAACTACCAAACGGCATCTTCAGAAACATGAAGATGACGGCGCCGAAAAGCGCGAGCGGCACGGAGCCCAGGAGCACGATGAATGGATCACGGAAACTATTGAACTGCGCCGCAAGAACCAAAAAGATCAGAATGATCGCCAGGGCAAATACAGGAACAAACTTGTCGCCCTCAGTGCGCAACTGCCGCGACTCGCCAGTGTAATCGATGACATAGCCCTTGGGCAGAATCTGATGCGCTTCGTCTTCAAGAAACTTCAAGGCAGCATCGATTGAACGTGCCGGCACGCCACTGATTGTAACGGCGTTGAGCTGCTGCATCCGATTGAGCGAGCGCGCGACAGTTTTGTGCTTGATCTTCGCTACAGTGCTCAACGGGATCAATTTATTGTCGGGCCCGGTCACATAAATGTTTTCCAGTTGCTGCGGATTCAAACGATTGACCCGCTTGATCTGGGGAATCACCTTGTAACTGCGTCCGGCAATGTTGAATCGATTGACGTAATTTCCGCCGATGGCCGCTGTGAGGTCGGCACCCACCTGCTGCATATCCAGACCGAGCGCAGCGACTTTGTCGTGATCGAAATCAATCTCCGCCTGAGGTTGATCGATTTTTGTATCGATATCGGCAAATCGGAATACGTGCGCCTGCATCGCCTTCGCGTACAGCTGTTGCGCAAACTCGAGGATTCGCTCCTGATCGGCCGTAGAAGCAATGACGAAACTCACCGGGAAATTATCGCTGCCCGGAAGCGCGGACGGCATCACTGGAAACATTTGAATTCCAGGGATCGCGGCGAGCTTCTGCTGGACCACTGGAAGATATGCCGCAGTAGGTGTTTTGCGTACGCCCCACGGCTTCAAGACCATTCCGCCAAACCCGTTATCGGGAAATGTGATTTGGAATGTGAACCGTGTATCCGGGATATCGTGGAAAATCTTCCCGGCTGCATCCGCGTATCGAATCGTATCGTCGATGGTTGCATTAGCTGGCGCGGTCATTACTCCGAAGATCACGCCCTGGTCTTCCGTTGGGGCTAGTTCCTTCGTTGCAACCTTCGGAATCATTACGAACATCAACACCGAAATCACTGATACGCCGGCCCAAACCAGATACACCGCCGGCCGTGAATTGAGAGTCCGATCGAGGTGACTCCCATACCACTCTCGGAAACGATCGAAGGTCCGATTGACCCATCCGCTAAATCCATGATCCACGTGCTCGGGCCGGAGCAAGTGCGCGGACATCATGGGCGAAAGGGTGAGCGCAACGACACCAGAGATGAAGACCGCGCCCGCCAGCGTCAAAGCAAACTCGCGGAAGAGCGCGCCCGTCAGGCCCCCTTGCAGCGCAATCGGTGTGTAAACAGTGGCAAGAGTGAGCGTCATCGCGATGATCGGACCGACCAGTTCGCGCGCACCTTTGAGCGCCGCGTTCATGCGCGACATGCCTTCGCGCATATGTCGCTCGACGTTTTCGACAACGACAATGGCGTCGTCAACAACCAACCCGACTGAGAGAACGATCGCCAGCAGGGTCAGCAGGTTCAGCGAAAATCCGAACACCTGCATCAGAAACATCGCGCCGATAAGCGAAATGGGGATCGCCACGACTGGCACAATCACGGAGCGGAATGAGCCGAGGAACAAAAAAATCACCACCATCACGATCAGCAGTGTGTCGATCAGCGTCTTTACCACTTCATGGATCGCGTCGTTGATATATGCGGTCGAGTCGTAGGCGATTTCGGCATTCAGGCCGGTCGGCAGTTCGTGTTTGATCTGTTCCATCTCAGTGCGTACCCGCTTGATCACGTCCACGGAATTGGCGTTCGGCAAAACGTAAATGCCCATGAACACCGCCTTTTGCCCGGAGAAGCGCACTTCGGTGTTATAGTCTTCCGCCCCGAGCACGACGTCCGCAATATCTCCCAGCCTAACGAGAGTTCCCTTGTCCTCGCGCACGACCAGTCTTTTGAAATCGTCCGCCGTATGCAGATCCGTGTTCGCAGTCAGGTTTACCTGAAGCAGTGACCCTTTGGTGCTTCCCACGGCCGAGAGATAGTTGTTTCTGGCAAGCGCACTCCGGACTTGGGCCGGTGAAATGTTCAGCGCTGCCATGCGATCGGGCTTCATCCAGATTCGCATTGCGAAATAGCGGCCGCCGAGAATATCCGCCTTTTGAACGCCGCTGATAGCCGTAAGACGCGGCTGCACGAGTCGCACCAGATAATCGGTGACTTCGTTCGGTTGGAGAATGTCCGAGGTAAAACTCAAGTAGGCCGCAGCGCGCTGCGAATCGGCCGACTGAATTTCGATGACCGGAATTTCAGCTTCAGGAGGCAAATCCCGCCGGATAGCATCAACCTTGGAGCTGATGTCGGACAATGCCTTGTTGGCATCGTAGTTCAGCTTCAGGCGTACTGTAATCACTGACTGGCTTTGTTTGCTCTGCGATTGGATATAATCGATGCCATCGGCGGCTGCGATTGCGCGCTCGAGCGGTGTGGTGATAAAACCACGAACTAATTCGGCGTCCGCGCCGACATAAACCGTACTGACCGTTATCGAAGCGATATCACTGCGCGGATATTGCCGCACATTCAAACCCCCTAACCCGGCAAGCTGGGGAAAAAAAATCGGCAATATCGCTTTCGATCCGGCTATGAGGATCACAAAGCTGACCACCATTGCCAGCACCGGGCGTTTGATGAAAAGATCGGTGAAAGATTTCATCCTGGGAATCGAAATTCGGGATTCGAGCTCCTAATTTTCCATTAAGTATCCGCCGGTTTTGGATTCAACTGCGGTTTCGGTGCAAGATCGTTGTTGATGGTCACCGCCATTCCATTACGCAGTTTGAAAACGCCTGTACTTACAATGGTTTGTCCCGCTTCCAATCCTTGCGTGACTGCGACGAAATCGCCACGGGAATCGCCGATCCGCACAAATTGCTGCCGAAGCACCTCTGATTCTTTTCCTGTCTTGGGATTCTTCTGTTTCTCAATCACGAAAACTGAGTCGCCGTACGGAGCATAAGATACGGACGATCCTGGAATCACGATCGTCTTCTTTATTTCGGGTAAGGTGACTTCGACCTTCGCAAACATGCCCGGATGCAACACACGATCGGGATTGTCCAGGGTCGCCTGCAACGGAACGTTCCGTGTGACCGGGTCCACCATGGAATTAATCGCAGTCAATTTTCCCTTAAACCCACGGCCAGGCAACGCGTCGGCGTGCACCGTCACTTCCAAATCTTCTGTCAGCTTCGGGAGATATTGCTCCGGTAACGCAAAGTCCACATAAACCGGGTCAAGCGCGGTCAACGCAACTACCGGCTGACCAGCATCAATCCTCTGCCCCACGTTTACCTGGCGAATGCCGAGCTGTCCGTCGAACGGCGCGACAAGTGTTTTTTTCGCGATGCTCGAACGCATCTGATCGACAACGGCATTCAGTCGCCTGAATTTTGATTGAGCAGCATCAAGTTCGGCGCTTGAAACGACGTTCTTCATTGCAAGATCCCGTGACCGTTCAAGATCCGTCTTAGCCAGTTGCGCTTCAGCTTCCGCAGACCGCAAAAGGGCTTCCTCCTGTGACGTATCGAGTTTCATGAGCACCTCGCCCTTTTTTGCTTCCGCGCCATTCTTAAAATCGATTTCGCTCACAATGCCGGCGAGCTCTGCGGACACGACGGCACCTTGCACAGCGCTTACCGATCCCACTGCTGACAGTTGCGGGGCCCAATCCTCCTCTTTCACCGTTGTGCTGCTAACGGCGGTCGGCGGCATCGTTTGCGGCATGCTCATCATTTTCCCGATTTGCAGAACTTTGATGCCAACGACAAAAGCGATAATGGCAACGAGCAAACCGATCGCTATGCCCAGCCCTCGCCGACTCTTTTTCACTTTCGTTTTCATCGAAACACCCTTTGCAACGTCATGCATAAACTAGTTCTCCCTCGGGCTTGAATAACAGTCGCCAAAGTCTTCGTGTCACTTCCAACTGCCGCGTGCGTCGCTCCGCTGCGGTCATCTCTCGCGGCCGCAAAACATCGAACATCAGCATGCCACGCGCGACTGCAAAAATCAGTTCCGCCAAGTCACGCGGAGAAAGGTCGTTCGCGGCGTTTTGAGCTTCCGGGGAACGCGCGATGAGTTCGGTCACGCCGTCCATCGCTGTGTTCAAAACGCCACGCACCAAGTCGGCTACACGCGGATTTCGCGAAGCTTCAGCATAAAGATCGACCACGAAGGCCGAGATAACGCGCGGCTGGCTTTCGCTGCAATGCGCAGTGAACAAGATTTCGAGCGATTCCAGCAGCGTCCGCGCCTTGCGCGACCGCTCCAGCATTTCGCTGATTTCCTTTTTGTGGCGGTCGGCCATGGCAGAAATAACCGCCTCCTTATTCTCAAAGTAACGATAGATGAGCCCGACGCTGATACCCGCTTCAGCGCTGATGTCGTGCATACTGGCTTGATGAAACCCGTGTTTGGCAAAGCAAACCAGGGCGGCCTCAAGGATCTGGGATCGCCGATCGGGAGTGGGATCTGTCTGGGTTTGCGACATAAGTGCGGAAAGATGAATGAACGTTCATTCATTGTCAAATCATAGCTTTAATGCCCGGTATAGCTAAGAGACCATGGGCTTTCGTTGATGACGTGCACCCCGTGTTCGATTGCAGGTAAGGACGCCAGGTCGCTCAGGCAACCTTTGGCACCCCGTGCGGCGTGACCAAACCAGACCTGTCGCGGGTACGGTCCGCCGCACGCCTTTCAAGACCTCGTTCCCCACGCCGCGCCCACGACATGCGACACAACTGGAACCCGTTCCGTTTTCAAGGCAAAGCCAGCGAAGGGGTCTGACGTCGGTTGACTGATGAATTGGAAAATGGCGGCGACCACGCTCAAAAGGCACGTGGCGTAAACCGCTGTTTCCATGACGCTCCGGCCTTTTTCTTCTGAGCCGGCCAGGAGCCCGTATATTGATTGACCTTT
>JBLMXD010000082.1:0-9412 GCA_050257575.1 Alphaproteobacteria bacterium
TTGTCTTCGCCGACAAGCGTGCGCAGTTGCGAATCGTGAAAACCGGCCGGCGTTTCGGAGATGAAGTCGAACTGCTATCGGGCGTTACCGCAGGCGAGCAGGTTGTGACGGATCACGCGACCTCGCTGGTCGATGGCCAACTGGTGGAACCGCGGTCATGAGTGGAAGACCTGGAGTCGCGGGGAATATTGCGCGCGCGTTTGTTAATTCGAAGCTGACACCGCTGATCCTTTTCACCTCGATCGCGCTCGGACTGGGCGCGGTACGGCTGATCCCGCGCGAAGAAGAACCGCAGATCAAGGTGCCAATGATCGACGTGTTAGTGTCGATGCCGGGCGCGACCGCGAAGGAAATCGAGCAGCGTGTCACCCGGCCGATGGAGAAGCTGCTCTGGGAAATTCCCGGTGTGGAATATATCTACTCCACATCCAGCACCGGCCAAAGCCTCGCCATCGTGCGGTTTCGTGTCGGCGAATCTCCCGAGCGCGCGCTCGTTAGGCTGAACCAGAAATTGCAGTCCAACTACGATCGCATCCCGCACGGCGTTTCGAATCCGCTGATCAAGTTGCGATCGATCGATGACGTACCGATTCTGGCTCTCACTTTTCACAGCAAGCGATACGATCATTTGACGCTGCGACGTTTGGTGGCGCAGGTGGATGACGCGGTGAAGCAGGTGCCGATGGTCGCGGAGACGAACATCATCGGTGGTTCGGTTCGGCAAGTGCGCGTGTTGCTCGACCCGGCGCGGCTGGCGTCGCGGAATCTCAGCGCGGCCGGAATTGTGCCGATGCTGCAGCAGGCGAACCGGCAATTCACTTCCGGAGGTCTAACGAGCGAGAACCGCGAAGTCGTGATTGAAACCGGCGCGTTTCTCAAAAACGCAGCGGATGTCGGCAATGTGGTCGTCGGCGTGTTTGGCGAGCGGCCTGTTTATCTGCGCGACGTAGCGCAGATTGTGGATGGCGCGGAGGAACCTGCGACCTACGTCTTGTTCGGGAATGGCGCGGCGGTTTCTTCAGGCGCTGACGAGCAGCCAGCGGTGACGTTAAGCGTCGCGAAACGCCCTGGCGCAAACGCCATTGCCGTCACGAAACAGGTCCTGAAGAAGATCGACACACTGCGCGGTGTGATCATTCCCTCCGACGTCCAGGTTGCGATTACGCGTAATTATGGCCAGACGGCGCTGGAGAAGTCTAACGAATTGTTGTGGCACATGCTGCTCGCCATCGCTGGCGTTTCGCTGCTCATTCTGCTGGCGCTCGGGTGGCGCGAGGCGGGCGTGGTCGCGCTTGCCATCCCGTCAACGCTCGCGCTTACCCTCGTAGTCTTCCTGCTTTACGGTTACACGCTTAATCGCATCACGCTTTTCGCACTCATTTTTTCGATCGGCATTCTGGTCGATGACGCGATTGTGGTGATCGAAAACATCGTCCGGCATTTTCATCTTCCGCAGAATCACGGAAGGCCGGCGACGGAAATTGCAGTCGAGGCGGTGAACGAAGTCGGGAACCCGACGATCCTAGCCACGTTCGCGGTCATTGCGGCGGTGTTGCCGATGGCGTTTGTGGGCGGTCTGATGGGACCCTACATGCGCCCGATCCCGATCGGATCGAGTGCGGCGATGTTTTTTTCACTTGGCATCGCATTCATCGTCACACCGTGGGCGGCGATCCGCCTCCTTCGACTCGGCCATGCGGCAGAACATCTGGGGCGCAGTGAAGATTTCTTCACCCGGATCTATCGGCGAATGATGGGACCGCTCATCGCGCAGCCCAAACGTCGCTGGATATTTCTCGCTGCGATCTGCGCGCTACTGCTGTTTGCGATGGCACTGGTCGCGGTTGGCTGGGTGCGGGTGAAAATGTTGCCCTTCGACAATAAGAGCGAGTTCCAGATCATCCTGAACATGCCCGAGGGCACCGCGCTCGAGCGCACTGCGCAAGCCGCGCGCGAGATCGCTGCCGCCATCCGAAGCGAACCGGAGGTAACCAATTACGAAATCTACGCCGGCGTAGCCGCGCCGTTCAATTTTAACGGACTAGTTCGTCACTATTTTATGCGGCACGGCGCGAATGTTGCCGATATCCAGGTGAATTTGGTTCCCAAGGGCGAGCGCCACGCGAAGAGTCACGAGATTGCAAAACGTGTGCGGCCCCGCGTTGCCGAGATCGCCGCGAAATTTGGTGCGCGCGTTGCAGTGGCCGAAGTGCCGCCCGGCCCGCCGGTGTTGCAAACACTCGTCGCTGAAATTTACGGGCCTAACGACGAGGCACGCCTGGCGATGGCAAACCGCGTGCGCGAGATCTTCAGGAACACGCCGGGTGTGGTGGATGTCGATTGGTATATCGAGGCCGACCAACCGAAGGCGCGGTTTGTTATCGATAAGGAAAAAGCGGCGCTTCACGGTATCAGCGCGGAAACAATCTCCGATACTTTGCAAATCGCGGTTGGCGGCCGTTCCATCGACTTGCTCCATCAACCACGCGAGAAGGAAGACGTAAATATCGTGATGGAACTCCCGCGCTCGGCGCGCGTCACACCGGACGAGTTACTCACGTTGCGCGTGCGCTCCGGCGACGCCAACGCGCTGCCCGAACCGGGCACCACCGCCAGCCCGGCTCCGCTCGTGCCGTTGCGCGAACTGGTGCGAGTCGAAAACACCATCACCGACAAGAGCATTTACCATAAGAACCTGATGCCAGTGACCTATGTGATCGGCGACGTGGCCGGCGTGGTGGAAAGCCCGGTGTACGCCATTCTCAAAATGAACAAGGCGTTGCGCGCGCTTAACACGCGCGAGTTTGGCGGAACAGGTGGCAAGCTCGCCATCTACAACGCGCACCTCCCATTCAGTGATCTTCGGCCGTCGCTGAAATGGGACGGCGAATGGCAGATCACCATCGAAGTCTTTCGCGATCTCGGTCTCGCGTTTGCTGTCGTGCTGGTGCTCATCTACGCCCTGATGGTCGGATGGTTCCGTTCGTTTCTCACGCCTCTGATCGTGATGGCGGCGATCCCATTTTCGCTCGTTGGCATTCTTCCCGCACACGGATTGCTTGGCGCGTTCTTTACGGCGACATCGATGATCGGGTTCATGGCCGGCGCGGGCATCGTGGTGCGCAACTCGATCATCCTCGTCGATTTCATCGAGCGCCGGCTGAGTGAAGGAATGCCACTCGCTGAAGCGGTTGTGGACGCGGGCGCAGTGCGCTTTCGACCGATGCTACTTACCGCCATGGCAGTCGTGGTCGGCTCAAGTGTGATCCTGTTCGATCCGATCTTTCAGGGCCTGGCGATTTCCCTGATGGCTGGCGAAATCGCCTCGCTCCTGATCAGTCGCATGGCCGTGCCGGTGCTTTATTTCATGGCGAATCGACAGCGACCTCGCGAAATCGCACCAATTCCCTCCGGGAAACGAATGCAGCCTGTAGCCTGAACCTGGATGCCGACACAAATCCGGCGTCGATCAAATTTCCGATGTGCTGATTCCACGTCGTCGCTGAAACGCTGATTGCCGCCGCGATAGCATCAGCAGCAGAGATAGCTCCTGAAGCCATGAATTACCCGCCAGCGATCGGGGCCGAATGCCAATTTTTGTAAAACAAAGGGCAAGTGAAGCAGAGCGCTATGCACATTCCAACGGGTAATTGTTAGTAGAGGAGGTTAAAGACGATGAAAACCATTCTCATTACAATCATTACACTAGTAACTTTCCTCAGCTTAGGCTCTTTGTCCGCTGCTCCCTGCAGCAACACCATCCCCATGCCCATAAATTATACGGGAATGTATACGGGCAACGATAGGTATCACGTGCAGTTCTACAGCGTCTTTGGTGGAAACTGGGACATCAAAGGCTGGGTGCGCGAGAGTAAGCGCCTTGGAAGCTATACTGATTCATTCAACGGAACTGTGTCTGATCCTAACCTAGAAGGCACATTTGACAGGAATGACTTTGACTGGCTAAGCGACGGTTGGTACCTGTGCATGCATCAATGGGTTGATTGCACTTCCGTCTCCTTGACCATTAGCGACGGGAAAGTAACAGGGTTCGCAACTTTTAAAGCGCCTTAAGACTGAGTGATCTTGCGTGCAATTGTTGCGGGGTTATGTGGTATTGCGAGTGATCCGCGGGCGCTTCAAAGCGCCCGCGCTGCTTTGGCAAACGGTGGGGAGTAGTGCCTTATCGACTTTGACCACATAGAACCCGCCGCCGGCACCGGCGGTCGAGGATTCCTGCGCAACATTTGCGCAGCGAAACACAACCGGCGGGTAGTCAGACTTGAAGTTCGCGATGCAGATTCACGCGAACGCAACTTCGGCAATGAATGCGGTTGAACAACGCCAGTGCCATTACCGGGACCCCGATGTGCGCGCGCGGATGCACGAATTTGTCGGCGCTACGGCGGTTGCCGGTGCGTCCTGCGAATTCCTTGTCGCGAACGATGAAAATGCTTCCCCACCATTCACGACGTATTTGCCGCAAATGCTAAATTCTCTGTTGGATGGCGGTTTCGAAATCTGCCGTTCGCTTTGGGACCGCGATGCGTTGATTGCGGATTTCGATATCGAATACGTCAACTTCGATAATCCGGCGGAAGCGTTTGTCGATCCGGAACGCGTATTCGCCATTCAACAGCCGGTCGAACAAACCATTCAGCGGCTTTTGCAGGAGTACAGGATTCGTGCACTCCAGATCTTGAGCGGTCGCGGGCACCACTTCGTTTGGCGAATCGAACAAAACTCCGCTGTCTTTGAGATGCTGGCCGAGATTGGGCAGGGCCCGCCGAGCTTGTGGGCAACCGAACAGGAGCCTCATCCACCAAACAGTAATGCGGTTCCGATCAAGCTCGCTCGCGCCTTCGCAGGGCTCGGTCTGGTAATGGAATTTCTGGCGCATCGAGTAAAACAAATCGCCGCGCCGCTCACACAAGTTCCCGTTGAGCTGACAGCAGTGGAGGTCGGTCTATCCGAACATGGACGCGAAATGATTTCCGTCGACGTCTCTGAGTACGGAGATCCACTTCGCTCGCGTACCATCCGCGTGCCGTTCAGCGTCTATCTCAAACCGTGGCAACAGCCGTGGATTTTCGATGCCGACGGTCTATCCCGTTTACAACCGGTTTTCGCCGTTCCCTTGCAAGGGATCGACTGGCGCGAGGGAATTTCCACGATGCGTGATCGGAAACGAACAATGAAACTGGCGGCGCACGTCTCGACCAGGATCCCGGACGGGACCCACGGCACTGGGAACCTTCTAGCGGATTATTGGAACTCGAAGCTCTCGGAATTTCATGCGTCGTTTTACTCGCAGGAGCAACATCCGGCCGAACATTGGCCGGAAACGTACGATCGTTTATCTTTGGAAATCCTGCCGGCCTGCGCGCGGGTCGCTCTTGAGCAGCCAAACGATCTCCTGCTAAGACCGGCATATATTCGTCGACTGGTCAGGGTAATGCTGGCACTCGGCTGGCATCCGCGTCACATCGCGGGATTGATCTGCTCGAAATACCAGCGCGATTTTGACTGGACGCAATTCGTCAATGTCGATCCCGCGACCCGCGCTGACTTCTACACGCGCGTTTTCGCCGGTCTCTTCGCCACCGGGACGGACGACCTGGTCGATTTCAACTGCGTCTCCGTTCAGGAACAGGGCGCGTGCACACTTTCGGACTGCGGATTCAACCTGCTGAATTTCAAGAAATCAGCGCTGGAAAGGAGAGCACATGACAAGCTGGCCCATCGCCCTTTCAACCGGCTGCTTTTACCATCGGAACATTCTTGATTGCCTGCCGCTGATCCGTGAGAGCGGTTTTAGCATGATCGAGGTTTGCTCCTCGCCGGAGCACCTTCATTTTCGGGATTTGGAATCGGTGCATCGCGCGGCAGAACGAATCAAAGAGCTTGGGATGGAAACATATTCCTTCCATGCTCCATTTGCGCCGAACATCGACATTGCTTCCTCGGACGACGCACAGCGGGCCGCGTCGGTGGCAGAGATTTTCAAAGCAGCGGAATCAGCAGCGGTATTACAAGTACACTACTTTGTGCTTCACCCCGGACCGGAGAATCCGGCGGCGATCCCTTCTCATGAGCAGTTGCCGCGCATGCAGCACGTTGTCGAATCGTTAAACGTGGTCGCCCGGCACTGCAGAGAACTGGGCATCATGTGTGTGCTCGAGAACAAATTGCCGCATCTGCTCTTCGGGAACACCAGTGACATTCTGTGGATCCTGGATGGAATTAATTCCGCCGAAGTCGGCGTCTGCCTCGACACAGGGCATGCCTTTCTCGCCGGGGACATGCACAATCTCGTCCACAAACTTTCCGGTCATCTCCGAATGATTCACGCCCATGATAACGATGGCGCCGGCGACAATCATTGGCCGCCTGGTGACGGAAAAATCGATTGGCCGCAGTTTATGGGCGACCTGATGGAGATCCGTTTCCATGGAGCGTTCGT
Source organism: Alphaproteobacteria bacterium (assembly GCA_050257575.1). Classification (GTDB taxonomy): domain Bacteria; phylum Verrucomicrobiota; class Verrucomicrobiia; order Chthoniobacterales; family UBA10450; genus Udaeobacter. Next base: position 6,464 of record JBLMXD010000082.1, read on the forward strand.
ACTTGAAATGGCCGGCCACGAGGATCCCACCGTGACGATGGCAAATGCACGCCGCGGTCGCACTTACCTGCGGGATATCGCGCGGCGTTTGTTGCTTCAGCATTGCTGAGGGACGGCGGTCGGAATTTCCGCACAATCAACCGCCTTATTGGGGTGTCAGTGGACGTCTTATTCGCCGAAGCCAAGGCTGCGTGGGTTTACTGACCCCTTTTAATGTCTACGCTGTGAATTGTCCGCTCGAGTTCTTCCCCGCTAATGCGTACGATGTTGGTAGCAGTAGCTTCCCCAGCCCAGGTGCCATCGTTATTAATTTCGACCCAGCGACCGGGTAGACGACTTCCGCTGAACGCCGGGATCCATACCCAATGTTTACCTTTCTCTACAGTTACAGATGCACGCCTGTGAGTAAGATCGAAATTCAGCTGTGTCGACTCCCGCGGTTCGAGTGTCGTATTGTTGATGGAGGCCTTCACGGTCCCATTCACAGCCAATGTTACCCGGTAGTTGCCTGCCGCGAGCCCTTGCAAGATGTAATGCCCGTTTGCATCCGTTTTAACCGTCGTCAGCAACCTGCCGGTATTGTTCGCTTCAATCCGAATATCTGCGCCCTGAATGGGATGTCCGCTGGCATCCTTGACGATTCCTTCCAGTAGTGAGTTCGCGGCCAATGCGCTTACGACGAAAACCATGACCGTGACGAAACCAATCCAAATCGATTTAATAATCATAACAAATTAGGACGCCACCGTGGCAATAGGCACAAGATCCACTTGGCGAAGTCCGATAAGACCGCTTTGCATCTTTTTTGGTCTCGTTCCGGTTGGTGCCATGCCAGTTGTGCTTTGCCACATCTGATTCGATTGTTCTTGGTAATACGCGCAACTGAAAGCTGCTTTGTAAAAGAGGGCGTGATGGGCATGTCCAACGCGAAATCGCTGCCGAAAAAGAGACGGCGACATTCGATCATCGGCTTCGAAATGATTCGGCTCGACCGCACCTCGGATGAACCGCTGCATGAACAACTTTACCGCCAAATCCGGGATGAGCTGAGATCCGGCAATTTTAACAAAGGCGAGTCTCGCCTTCCTTCGTCCCGAAGTCTCGCCGTTGACCTGGGGATCTCAAGAATAACAGTCAACCTCGCGTTTTCGAAGCTTTACGCGGAAGGCTATCTGCACGCAAAGATTGGGTCCGGAACGTTTGTGGCGCATCCGCTCCCTGAAATTTTTTTGACTGCTGACAAATTCGCCAGAGGAGGAAATCGGCTAGTCGAGAATCGACCTCGCATCTCGGGGCGGGCAAAAGCGATTCCGGATCATCGCGTAGGGAAGGAATTTGATCTTGGAGCACTTGGCGCCCGAGCAGGGGTATCCCTGGTTCCGGGGCTTCCAGCCGTCGATGAATTTCCGATCGAGATTTGGGAGCGGCTCAGGTCGAAGGTGCTTGCGCAGAGGGGTGCCCATCTCCTGCACCACGCATCCAGCCGTGGTGATGCCGATCTGCGCCAGGCCGTTGCGACCTATCTGTGCGACTTCCGAGGCGCACGGTGTCATCCCGACCAAGTTCTAATCGTCGGGGGCATGCAGCAGGCGATGCTAATCAGCGCCATGGCGCTGGTGAATCCAGGCGAGCCGGTGTGGATTGAAGATCCGGGTTTTCATCAGGCTCGGAGGGTCTTTGTTCTGGCAGGCGCCAAATTAGTTCCAAAGCCGCTGGATCGGGAAGGGCTCGTTATCGTCCGATCGCCAAGGGAAAAGCAGCCGAAATTGATTCATGTAACGCCTTCCCATCAATACCCTCTCGGAATGACAATGAGCTTAGGGCGCAGGACCGCGCTCCTTGATTTCGCGCGCGCTCACAATGCGTTCATCTTCGAAGACGATTTTTATGCGGAGTTTCGGTTCACCGGACCGCCGCTTCCCTGCCTTCAGGGAATCGACAAATTTAGCCGGGTCATTTACGCCGGTACGATGAGCAAGATTCTTTATCCCTCCTTGCGCCTGGGCTACGTCGTGGCGCCCGGGCACTTGATCGATTCTCTGGTTAAGGTCCGCAGCACAATAGATCAACACTCCTCTGCCATTGATCAGGCGACACTGGCGCGTTTCATCGACGAAGGATTTTTTCTGCGTCACCTCAAACGAATGCGAAAACTTTACGCAGAACGACGAGAGTTCTTTATCAAGGAGTTCAACAAGTTGCTCGCTGATCGCTTCGTCCTCGAGATTCCGGAAGCGGGACTAAACTTCGTTGCCTGGCTTCGATGCGAAGCGGATTTTGCGAGAGTCACGCGTGTTTGCGCCGGGGTCGGCATCAAACCATCACCGCTGTCGTTTTATTGCGTCGAGACCAAGCTCAAGCCGGCGTTCGTTTTCGGTTTTGCCGCCTGGACGCGTGCGCAAATTCGAGAAAGCCTCTTGAGGCTCGCGTCTGCCCTCCGTTAAGGAAGAATCTTGATGGTGGCCCCTGCGAGTTCCTCGTGGCGAGCAATAAAAAATGTGATGGTTTCGAAATTTGCCGTTCGCTGGCTCGCAGAAAATCGATAGAAAACAGACGTCCGACTGCTGACATTAGACTCCAACTGGCGAAACCGAAAACCGTATGAGCACGCCGAATCCTTTCCGGCTCTGGTCATGCGCGATTCTGTCCGGTGCTCTCGTTGCACCACTGGCGCTTGTCGCCGGTCCGCCCTTCGTGACAGACGATCCGGCGCCGGTGGAATTTCGGAATTGGGAAGTTTACCTTGCTTCGATACAGATGAACTCGGGCGCCGGGTGGTCGGGGACTGCCCCTCATGTCGAGGTCAATTACGGGGTCCTTCCGGACGTCCAACTTCATATGATCGCGCCGCTCGCTTACGATGCGCCGGCGACCGGCGGCTCCCATTACGGCTACGGCGACACCGAGCTGGGCGCTAAATATCGGTTCGTTGCCGAAACGGACAATATC
>JBLMXD010000083.1:0-12728 GCA_050257575.1 Alphaproteobacteria bacterium
GCAGATCCTGCAATGCGCGACAGCCAATGCAGCGAAACTCTTCGGCGGCGAAACCGGTGCGCACATCGGCAAAATTCAAGATGGCTATTTCGCCGATCTTGTGATCCTCAATTCAAATCCGTTGGACGACATCAAGAATGCCTCAGACATAGATTGTGTGATCAAGAACGGGGTCGTCTATCCGGTTGATACCATTCTGCACTGATCGCTCCCTAAAGGAATATCCGCGTCGATGAAGTTCGTTTCGCTTTACTTTCTTTTTTTGGCGCTGCTTGCCGCTGCGCCCGCGGCCGGCCCCACACCAACACCGACGTCAGTTACAGGGACGAGCCTCAACCAGATCGCCGAAGATTATGTGAAACTGGTACTCGCGCTCGGGGAGCATGATCCGGATTACGTTGATGCTTATTTCGGTCCGCCGGAATGGAAGAAACAGGTCAAAAAACCTTTGGATACGATCGCGGTTGAGGCCGCGCGATTACGCGATCAACTGGCCAAGATTTCGAGACCGGAGGACGAGACGGAACGGCTGAGAATCTCGCATTTGGTAAAGCAACTGTCCGCGCTTGAGGCGCGAGTGCGCATCCTGAAGGGTGAACATTTGAGCTTCGATGAAGAATCGCAGGCTCTTTACGACGTAATCGCACCGAGGTTTTCCGAATCGCATTTCCAGGAAATCCTCGCCAGTCTCGAGACGAAACTGCCGGGTAAAGGGGCTCTCTTTGAACGTTATGAGAAATGGCGACAGGCATTCGTCATTCCCAAGGACAAATTGAACGCGGTGTTTCAGCTTGCGATCAAGGAGTGTCGCCAACGCACGCTTGCGCATATCAAGCTGCCGCCGGGCGAAAATTTCAGCGTTGAATACGTCACCAACAAACCATGGGGCGGTTACAATTGGTATAAGGGCAATTACCGGAGCGTTATCCAGGTGAATACCGATCTACCGGTGTATGTCGACCGGGCGATTGATCTTGCCGCGCACGAAGGTTACCCGGGTCATCACGTCTACAACGTGTTGCTGGAGAAAAATTTGTTGCGGGATCGCGGTTGGATTGAGTTCTCGGTGTATCCACTTTTCTCTCCTCAATCATTGATCGCTGAAGGGACTGCCAACTTCGGCAGAGAGGTTGTGTTCACAAAACCGGAGCGGTTAGCTTTCGAAAAACAAGTGATCTGGCCCGCCGCAGGACTCGATCCATCGCGCGTAGAGGAATTTTACGCCGTGCAGGATCTTCTGAAGAAGCTGGGTTACGCCACGATTGAAGCGGCACGGCGGTACGTGGATGGCCGTCTCGATGCCAAAGGGGTCGCAGCGTGGTTGCAAAAAAACGCGCTCGTGGACGAGAAGCGAGCGAAACAACAGGCAAAATTCATCGAGAAATACCGAAGCTACATCGTGAACTACAATCTCGGCGAGGACATGGTGCGTAATTACATCGAGAAGCGTGGTGGTACCGAGCTGCAGGCGGAAAAACGCTGGCGCGAATTCGAGCAACTGCTCGCCTCACCGCGTCTGCCGGGCGATATCCGCTAAGATTTACGCCGTACGAAGCGAGCACCACGGCTGCAAAATCTCTTGCTCGATCAGAAGAGCAGCCCGAAATTTCTTGTCCTATGGTTACGCATCCTACGCAATACGCCCATCCAGAAGCGCTGGTTGAGACAGATTGGCTGGAGAAACATCTCAAAGATGACGGAATACGCGTCATCGAGTCGAATGAAGACATTTTGCTGTACGACACAGGACACATCCCCGGAGCAGTCCACATCGATTGGCGGGCTGATCTCCAGGACCCGGTGATTCGCGATTACATTTCGCCGGAAAAATTTGCGCGTCTGTGCAGCCGGCACGGCATCACGCCGGATACGACCTGCATTTTCTATGGCGACAAGGCCAACTGGTGGGCGTGTTATGCGCTCTGGGCGTTCCGGTTATTCGGTCATGAGAAAGTGAAAATTCTCAATGGCGGGCGGGACAAGTGGAAAGCGGACGGGCGTCCGATGACGCGGGAAATGCCAAAATATCGGGAGACAAATTATCCGGCGCCGAAGAAACGGTTCGACACCGAGATCCGCGCCTTCTTCGATGATGCACTGGCCCAAAGCAAGGGCGGCAAACCGCTCATCGACGTGCGTTCGCCTGGTGAATACCGCGGCGAGATCACGCATATGCCGGAGTATCCGCAGGAAGGCGTGCTGCGTGGCGGTCATATTCCCGGAGCGAAGAGTATGCCGTGGAAGACGGCGACAAACGACGACAGCACCTTCAAGCCTGCTTCGGAGCTGGCAAACATTTACTTCGACCAGTGCGGAGTCAGTCCGGACAAAAACACGGTGGTCTATTGCCGCATCGGCGAGCGCTCCAGTCACACCTGGTTCGTGCTGACCTATTTGTTAGGCCTCGACAACGTCCGGAACTACGATGGTTCATGGACCGAATGGGGCAACAAAGTCGGAGCGCCCATTGAGAAGAGCGCGTAGCCTATTCGCTTGCCGAATTGGGACCGACAAAGTCCGTCGATTCATAAGTGCGAGCCCCCGGCTCGCGGCAGCAGCTGCCGAAGTCGTTGTTAAGGCGTCGGACACGAACGTCTCTAAAAGAAATCTCAAACGCGCCCTGTTTCTTCCAGCAACTGACGAATTAACTGCGTTCGCTTTTGCTCTTTGGGGCTGGCACGAAGCTGCAAAATCGAGCGCTGCATTCGCCGTGTCCAATTCAGAGTGGCTTTTGTCCCCGGCACATTGAACCGGTATTTGCGCGCCAGCAGATCGCTGATCATCACGATCGAGATCCATGAGTTGCATTTGAAAATCGCCTTAATCATCGCGGGATAAAAGTCTTTCTCGAAGTCGAGCTGATCGATATTGCAGTTCAAGCCTGAGAACAGCGCGATCTTATGGAGTGTCGCTCGGGCCTGTTGTCCTGCATCAGAGTCTGAATGCGCAAGCGCCTCGTCCCATAAAGCGCGAATCGGCTCATGATCGTGTGTCGCATACGTGGCAACGGACAATCGCTCGTACATTTCCCCAGGCACGATCATCCCATCGCGCGTTTCCCATTGCGGAATTTTGAATCCCGCAATCCCGAGAGACTGTAAATTGGGCCGCACGTAATCGGGCACGACGCCGAGATCTTCCCCAGCCACGCGCGCCGCTCCAGATTCTTGCATTACGACGCGCAGGTATTCTTCGCCCTGGCGTTTGTTCGCTTCGCGGTTTTCCGGTGTATCATCGTTGCGTGGAATGAAATGTGGCGCGCGGCCCCCGGTTCGTTCCAGCATCTGAAGCCCATCGAGCGGCAGAAATTCTTTGTCTCTCTGTGGACGCCAGGGAAAGGCATAGACGCGATAAAATCCCTGGACATGGTCGATCCGGAAAAAATGAAAAATCCTGCGGACACCGCGCACGCGTTCACGCCACCATTGAAAATTGTTGGCGCGCATGGCGCTCCAGCGATAGGGCGGAACCCCCCAGTTCTGGCCCCATTTTTGGGTGAACGCGTCCTCCTTGAAGTAAGGTTCGGGCGGCGCACCGCCAGACCAGTCGAGCATGAATTCGTTTGGGCGCGCAAAGACATCGGCGCTGTAGTAGCTGATGCCAAATGGAATATCACCCATTAGTGCTACGCCGCGTCGTCCGGCATACACGTTGACTTGCCGCCATTGCTGATGCGCGATCCATTGCACGTAACAGAAGAAATCTCCGCGCCGCATCAACGCTGTCTGTTTGTCGTGCGGAAGATTGCTCAGCCAAGCGCTGGCAGCTTCCATCGTTTGAAAATGGGCCGGCCAGTGGTCCCATGCGGCGCTACCTTCATTTTCTTCGACGAGAACGCGGAAGAACGCGTAATCGCGCAACCAGGAGGATTCTTCTTCACAAAATTTTTGAAATTCCAATTTCCTTTTCTTATCGCTCCGGGCTGAGAAGTTTGTAAACGCTCTCTCGAAAAGGCGCTGCTTGAGTGCTTTGACCTGTCGATACTTTACGCTGCCACGGCGGAGACTTGTCAGGTCGACATCGGCAAGCTCAGCTTCGAAGTCCTCGCGCGGCAGGTCCGGCGGCGAATTTGGTGCGACACACACAGTCGTTGGCTCAATGGCCATCGCGCTGATCGCGTTGTAAGGGCTGTTATCAGCTCCGGTTTCATTGATCGGCAGAAGCTGAACGAGCTTGAATCCGTTTTCCGCAACCCAATCAATAAACTCGCGGAGCCCTCCAACATCGCCTATTCCCAAGTCATCCTGGCCGCGCAACGCAAACAGCGGCGCGAGCACTCCCGCAATCTTCTTCTCAGGTGAAATGTTCAGGGTTCCACCAGTCATTTTTTCATGTCGAGCGAAGTCGATACATCTCTGGTTTCAAATTCGTTTCGTCAAACAGTGAGAGATTCCTCGAGTTGGCTTTGGTCCCGATGGCAAACAAGTGAGAAGTCAGCTTCGTCGCACTTGCCAGTCTTCGACAAGATCGTTTGGAATCTCTTGTAGAAAACGCGACGGCCTTTGGAACACATCGCCATAGCCACCGCTCAGGCGCATTTGCGGATAGGTGAGATAAAGTTCGTCACGCGCGCGGGTGATCGCGACGTAAAACAAGCGGCGTTCTTCCTCCAGCGCCGCGCGCGTGTCGAGCGAGCGACTGCTTGGGAACATTCCGTCCGTCAACCAGATCACGAATACCGTGTGAAACTCCAGGCCTTTTGCCTGATGCACGCTGGACAGATTGACCGCTTCGTTGTCGGCATTTTGAACTGGCGCGGCCTCTGCATCGACGTTGCTGATCAATGCCAATTGCGAAAGAAATTCGTGTACGTCTTTGAATTGACGGGCGAACATCGCGAGCTGGTCGAGATCTTCCCGGCGAAGTTGGTAATTGGCAAAGTTCACCTTGGCGTAATCGTCGTAGATCGCTTCCACAACGGACGTGATCATTTCCGATGGTGCATTCGGTTCGCCGTCCGGTGCGATCTCGTCCAGTGTGTGCGCCAGTTGCGTCCACATCTTCTTTGATTTTGCGGGCACCTTCATCGCAAGGAGGCGCTGGCCAAAACCGTACTCCCGCGACTGCGGGGCAACCTCGGCGGGCGCTGCTTCATCGTGAGGACCGCGGTCGACGCCCGCGGCTACAAAGGCGCTTTCCCATTCTCGCCAGAGATTTTCCGCGGTGCGATTGCCAATGCCGGGAAGCAATTTCACCATTCGATTGAACGCGACTTCATCGCGCGGGTTGGCCACGAAACGGATGAATGAAGTCACATCCTTAATGTGCGCCTGTTCGAAGAAACGGATGCCGCTGGTGATTCGGTATGGAATGCCACGTCGCGAAAGCTCCAACTGCAGCTCCAGTGCGTGATAATGCGCCCGATATAGAACGGCGATTTCGTTAAGATCAACATTTTCATCGCGCAGTTCCAGAATCCGTTGTGCTACAAACTGCGCCTGCTCCGCGCCATCATTCAACGCGACCAACGCCGGCTTCAGCGTCTTTGAGTCGCGTGTTGCGCTTAAATGCTTCCGGAATTGCTGGACGTTTCCGGCAATGGCGGCGTTCGCTACTTCGAGAATTTCCGGCACACTGCGGTAATTCATTTCGATCTTGAACACCTGTGCATCCGGATACCGCTTTGGAAATTCCAGGATGTTTTGAAAGTTCGCGCCGCGCCAGGAGTAGATCGACTGAGCATCGTCGCCCACGACCATCACATTGCGATGATCGCGCGCGAGCATGTCCACCAGGTCGGCCTGGATTTTGTTCGTGTCCTGATACTCATCGACCAGAATGAATTGAAACTGTTTCCGGTAGATCTCTGTGATGCGTTCGTGCTGCTGAAACATCAATAGTGTTTTTTGCAGCAGGTCGTCGAAATCCATCGAGTTCGTCGCCTTTTTCTTTTTCTCGTATCGCTCCCAAACGTCTTGAATTTTGTCGAGCAACGGAAGGAAGTAAGGGAACTTCTCAGCGAGCAATTCCTCCATCGGATTCTCGGTGTTGACGACAAAACTGAAAATCTCGGCGAGAACATCACCTTTCGGAAATCGGATTTCTTTCGGGTCGATTCCTGCGGCTGCCACAACCGTATTGATTAAATCCTTTTGGTCCTCGCGGTCCATGATAGTAAACCCGCTCGAGTAACCGAGCGCGCTACCGTGCCTGCGCAGAATCCGGTTGCCTATCGAATGAAATGTCCCGCCCCAGAGTCCGCTCGCGTCAACCGGCAGCAGATTCGCGACGCGATTCAGCATCTCGCGTGCAGCCTTATTCGTAAATGTCAGCAGCAAGATGTTGCGGGCGTCGATTCCGTTCTCCAGCAGATAGGCAACGCGATACGTAAGCGTGCGCGTTTTTCCCGAGCCCGCGCCGGCAATCACGAGGATTGGGCCGGGCGAAGCGGTCACTGCGGCGAGCTGCTGCTCGTTTAGCTCGGCGGGATAATCGATGTGTACCGATGTTGATACCGGAGCGCGTTGCAGTGTGTATTGACGAGACATGTGCTGGTTGCCGAATCGAATTGTGATTGCGGATGCAAAGAACTGCAGCAATGAGACGTTCGCAAATCGCGTGTTTGAGGAGCCCAAATTGCCGCGCCGGTCCGCTGTATGCCGGTCGCAAAGGCATCGAAGGGCGGATAAGCGGAAACCGACTTACTCGCAGCGCAGCGGTAGAAGAACGATGATTGCAACAAGAAATTGGGATCGCCCGAAATGGGCGATCCCAAACATCTTCTCCAGAGCAGTTGTGGCCGTGTGTTTACCGCTAATTGCAGCCAGGTAGCTTGAAGGTGCCGATCCGAGTCTGCCAACCGGCCGCACTGGTTCCTTGTCCAGCCAACGTGTAATACTCGTTCGTGTACCAAAAAGTGCAGTCGTCGCTAGGGTCGATGTTCATCGAGGTGTAGTCTCCCCAGCGCGAGTTTGTGGTTGTCTGCACTCCAGTTCCATCGACGATCGTGCCTTCGCCCAGAGTCATCATGCCCAACGGATCGCCAGCGAGCCGGCCCGTGTAGCGACTGCCTGGATAGACATCTACTCCGTTTACTACGCTGTAACCAAGAGCCATATTCCCCTTCTTGTCCTGTGCAATGCTGCCCATCCAGCGATGGACGCCGTCGCCCGGGGCGTATGTTCCCTGTTGGTAAATGCTGTACGTTGTCGAGAATGGCGGTCGGCCGCCTGTTCTCCGGATCTCGTACCAGCGCGCGCCAGCAACGCCGGGCGCTGCCTCGACCGACTGGTTGGTCACCAGTGACTCGTACGAGTTGAAATTCCGGTACGCGAGTCGAAAAGTCGGCCGCTGCCGATAAGACAGGATGTCGAGGTACTGCGCAGGGTTCATAATTCCGGGCTCCGGCAAGCAGTCGCGGGATGTTGGCGCACAAGGATAAATTGAATCAAAGGGCGCCGTAGCCAGCTGTGCGGCGAGAGTTATCGAAGCGGTGGGGTGTGCACTCCACTTGATGCTCAGCTCCCAAATATTGAGCGCGTCGAATGTCGCGCCGTAGCCCGCAGCATCATCCTGCGTGCCAACGATTGGTGCGGGGGCGTGGTCAATGGGCCGGCGGTGGCCATCCATGTCAGGTGGGAGGAGACCGTCACCCACGAGATTCAGTGGCACGGTGCCCGACGGGCTAACGTCAGCTTCCAGAAAGAACTGGACTGCGCGCGCATCCGGCTCGCCGTTGACCATCTTGTTCTTCTCGAGCGCGTAGACACTGATCCCGTACCTGTCGATCAACCCGAAATCCCGTGTCGTGAGAATATACGAATTCGACCACACGCCGTACTTCGGGTAGTCGGGGAAGAAGTAGCCGCCATCGACGTCATCTGCCTGAGTGATGAATGCGTAACGATAGTAGGCGCCTGTGGGGTCGCCGGTCTGCGAAACTGCTACGCAATTGTAGAAGGGTAGCGAGGGATCGTCGAGTCCGCGCGTCGTGAACTGAGACAGCAGCCAATGGTCGGTGGTCTGGTCGTAGAGTACAACAGGATCACCCGAGGGATCGGTGCAGTCTTCGATCGGGAATCCGGCCCACAATGTACCGGTGTCAACCGGCCCTAGCAGCACATTGCCCGCTTTGTCGAAGACCGCGAAGACAAGGTTGATCATCTCTATGTAGTGATTCGGACCCACATCGCCGTTGGGATCCGGCGGATTTACCCGACCGCCAAAGATGTTGAAATTGTCCTGGTTCGACATTCCTTCGAAAGTCAGCAAGGGGGCGGGAATGGTCGGAGTCAGGTTGAACAACTGACGTGCACCATCAGCGCGGTACGGCCGGACGCGATGGGCCTGCAGACTTTCTGATGCTCGCCGCTCCGGTCGCACCTCCATTACTACGCCAGGAGGGACGGGCAAGAGTTTCGCAACTCTTGGCATATCGCGCAGAGCAGGCGATACGTCGAACGCAACCGGTTTCAAGAATTTTGGAGTAAGCCGTGGAATAACAGGCCGGGTGGGTGCGGTCGGCTGAGCAACGACGGGCGGCGATACCGTTAGGAACACCAATGCTGCCGCGGCTAATCCCAGGAGAACTGCAGCCAGAATGCGGAGACTTGTGAATGCACGATTTTTGCTAATTCGATGGAGTGGTTTCATATGTTTTTTAGCTGAAATTTTTTGTTGAAGTGGAACTCCTCGTTCGACGACTGTCGCCTTTGGAGCAGATGAATTTCCCCCGTTCCTGAAATTTTTTAAATACGCAAAATTGCGTACGAAGGGTGTCAGGAGCTTCTGAGATTCCTGGTCAGGTTACCAGCGCTTCATCAATTCGCCTGGGCGATTTTTCGAGCTTGATAAGCTAACGACGCTACGAAACGGACTCGAGCTCGACGGTCTCGCGTGTGGGCTCAATCCATTTTCCATGCTCGCGGATCAAATCTTTGAGGCGATCGACGGCTTCCGCTTCAGGGATATTGAATTTCACAGCAGTCTTGCCGACGTAGAGATTCACTTTGCCCGGCGCGCCACCGACGTATCCAAAGTCTGCATCGGCCATTTCGCCGGGACCGTTCACAATGCAACCCATTATGGCAATCTTGACTCCCTTCAGATGCAACGTTGCCGCTTTGATTTTAGCTGTTGTGGTTTGGAGGTTGAACAACGTCCGTCCGCACGACGGGCAGGCGACATAGTCGGTCTTGAAAATCCGCGAGCCGGCTGCCTGCAAAATGTTGTACGACAATCGGAGTGCCTGGCCTGGCGCTTTCTCGCCCTGCACTAGAATTGCATCGCCGATTCCATCGCAGAGCAGGGAGCCGATGTTGGTTGAGGCAGTAAGCAACGTCTCCAAAAAATCCGAGGTAGGGGCGATTGACTCCGATCGCTCAGGGCCGTTGAGGTCACTAGCCCTTGCCAAAACGTCCTTCAACAGGATCGGATGTCGCGGCTGCAACCGCGACGCGAGCAAACGGAACGCGGCGATTAGCGGAAGATCGACATCGTCCCGCACGGTTACGAATTTCGGATCGGAACTTTGATTGATTCGCGCAATTGCAGTTTCGTCGCGGGGATCGAGTTCATGGATTCCGGCATTCTCGTAAATAATTTCCGGTTTGTAATCGCCCATTTTGTCGATCTTATGCGCGATCTTGTCGAAGTTCGCCTGTCGCACCACAACCCGGATTAACTCTGCGCCACCGAGTTGAACTTGTTGACCAGGATCGCCGATCCCGGCTACAGCAATCGTGTCCGTGGTTCGCCGCTGGTAGGAAAATGGATCAAAGGATAATTCGACCTGCGATGCTGGGTGTTCGGCGTTCGATGTTTTCCTGATATTTTCAATCAGCGCTTTCGCTACGGGAATTTCGTGAGGGCTATCTTCCGTTAGCGAAACGCGGATGGTGTCGCCGATTCCATCCGCCAGCAGCGACCCGATCCCGATCGCGCTCTTGATGCGTGCATCTTCGCCTTCGCCGGCTTCGGTAACGCCAAGGTGCAACGGATAATTCCAGTCAGGACCCAGTTCGCTTAATCGCGCTACAAGCAATCGATAGGCGGCAATCATCACTTTTGGATTGCTGGCCTTCATCGAGAAAATGAAATCATGATACCCGAGGTCGCGCGCGATCCGCGCGAACTCCAGCGCGCTTTCGACCATCCCGAGGGGTGTGTCGCCGTAGCGATTCAGAATGCGATCGGAAAGCGAGCCGTGATTCGTTCCGATCCGCATGGCGATTCCACGGGTTTTGCACAATTCAACCAGCGGTGAAAACCGTTCGCGAATTCGGTCCAGCTCCGCTGAGTATTGCTCGTCTGTGTACTCGCGAATCGCGAATTTTTTTGAGTCGGCGTAGTTGCCTGGATTGATTCGCACTTTTTCCACCCATTTGGCTGCTTCCATCGCTGCCTCGGGTTTGAAATGGATATCGGCAACGATTGGCACATTGCAGCCGCGCTCGCGCAGACCCGCTACGATGTGCTCGAGGTTCCGTGAATCTTTGACGGTAGGCGCGGTGATCCTGACAATTTCGCAGCCGGCATCGGCAAGCTCAATCGTTTGCTGGACGGACGCCTCGGTGTCCATGGTGTCGCAGGTAATCATCGATTGGACACGAATCGGGTTATCCCCGCCGATGCCGACGTCTCCTACTTTCACCTGCCGCGTAGGCCGACGAGCGTAATGCGAAGAATCACTGCGATAGTTCACGAGAACTCAAATGTACGAATACTCGAGCGACCTCGCAATTGCGATGCCGTTCTACGGCGTTTCCGGGCTTTTTCCGGGCGACTGCGCTTCGAGTTGGTCGAGCTTTTTGCGCACAAACGGCAAATCCTGCACATCAAAAAACGTGATGTAGAGCATGTATCCGATGATCACCACGGCACAGCTGGTCTGAATCACTTCGAGTACGCGCATGTTCACCGGCTTGCGCCGGATGGACTCGATCAGGGCCAGCACAATGTGACCGCCGTCAAGCACCGGAATCGGCAACAGGTTCAAGATCGCAAGGTTTACGTTCAGAATCACGCTGAACCATAACGCCAACTGCCAGCCGCGTTCGCTCTGGAATAGCAAATAGTAAATGCGACCAATTCCTACAGGACCGCTTAAATGCTGCAACTTAACGTCCGATTTCGGAGAGGCGACCGCGCCAATTGTTTTCAAGGTACTGGTGACGCTGTTGTAAACCTGTTCGATCGGGTTGGGATGCTGGATCGACACGATCCCGGATGTGTCCCATTGGATGCCAATTCGAGGTTTCATTTCTCCACTTGTAGGCAGGAGCGTGGGTTTCACCGGAATGTCCAGTTTCTTGCCGTCGCGTTCCACATGCAGCACAAGTTCGTCCTTTGGATGTTTATTGATGTATTCCAGTAATGCGATCGGATTATAAATCGTCGTTTGGTTGAACCCACGAATGATGTCTCCTGGACGCAGCCCAGCCGCTGCGGCAGGCGTCTTCCGCTCGACCTTGGCAATGATCGGCGTTTCTGCCGGATAGATGAGCAGTTGGCGGACGCTTTTCCTGCGCCAACCGCGGGTCTCCGCCTTGTAAGGTTCGACCCGCACGGTTTGCACCTTGCCGTCACGTTCAAATTTGACCGCAATCTTGTCGCCTTCGCTGCGCACAACGTCCCAGCTAATGCTGTCGTTCATTCCCATGAAACGCCTCACTGGCTTCCCGTCCACGGACAAGATCTTGTCGCCCGGTTGCAAGCCCGCCTTTCCTGCCGGCGAACCTGCCATAACATAGCCAATCACCGTCGTTGAATCCGCTTCGCTCACCGGATGACCGACAGCCCAGACGATTCCGGCAAAAAACAGCGCCAACAGCAGGCTGAATACGGGGCCGGCTACCGCGACGATAATTTTGTCCAGCGCCGAAATTTTCGGGAGCTTCGCGCGATCTAGGTCGGCTTTGCCTTCGATGATGTCCATTGGTGCAAGTTGCGGGAGCGCGACAAAACCCCCAAATGGCAGTGAACCCAGCGAGTATTGGACGCCGTTTACAGTCTTCTTCCAAATCGGTTTTCCGAACCAGACCCCGAATTTCTCGATGTAGAGGCCGCGCCACCGCGCAGCGAGAAAATGCCCGAGCTCGTGTACCACTATGAGCAGGTTAAACAGGATGAGTACCTCGAGCAGGATGAAGATGACGCGGGCGATGTGCAGAATCATGTGATTAGTGGCTGATAATCAGTGATTGGTTGGACACGCAACCGGTTCCGCCGTTGGAACTCTCTTCCAGGATCTAACGCTCCAACTCTTTGACGTTTTCCTTCGCCTGCTCCCGCGCCCACTGATCAGCTCCCAATATTGCATCGAGATCGGGGTGCGCAACGAGCGTATGTCGGTTCATTACTCCTTCTACGATCCGCCAGATTTCCGGGAAACGCACCTTGCCATCCAAAAACGCAGCAACCGCGATTTCGTTGGAAGCATTCATCACCGCCGGCAGGGTGCCGCCAGTTTCGCCCGCCCGGCGAGCCAGGTTCAATGCCGGAAAATCGTCGTATCGCGGAGTATAAAATTCGAGCTTCGACAGCTTCGAAAAATCCAGTGGCGGCAACGTGTTCGGGACACGATCCGGCCAGGTCACGGCATATTGAATCGGGAAACACATGTTCGAATAACTCAATTGCGCCAGAGTGGAACAGTCAGTGAACTCGACCATTGAATGGACGATGCTTTGCGGATGAATGACCACTTCGACTCTTTTCATCTCGACGCCAAAAAGCCAGTGCGCCTCGATCATTTCCAGGCCCTTGTTGAACAAAGTTGCCGAATCGAT
>JBLMXD010000084.1:0-2651 GCA_050257575.1 Alphaproteobacteria bacterium
GGCTGCTTGGCGCGGAGCTTTCCCGGGATCCGGCAACGCGCGCTTATCGCATCGACCGCATTTTGCCAGGTGAAAATTGGGACAAAGATACGCGGTCGCCGCTGACAGATATCGGCGTGAACGTGAAACCGGGCGATTACATTCTTGCGATCAACAACACACCAGTCTCTAGCCTGGCGAATATCTACGACGCCCTCATCGGCACTGCTGGCAAACAAGTGATCCTGCGCGTGAATTCCAAACCAACCGACGCCGGGGCGCGCGACGTAACGGTTGTTCCCACCGACGACGAGGGGCCGCTTTACTACCTCGATTGGGTCCAGAAAAACATCGATTATGTGAACAGGAAAACCGGTGGCGAAGTTGGCTATTTACATATTCCCGACATGGGACGGCCCGGCCTAAATGAATTCACGAAGCTTTACTTCCCGCAAATCCGCAAGCACGCACTCATTGTGGATGTTCGCGGTAACGGCGGCGGCTTTGTATCGCCGCTGGTGATCGAACGATTGCGGCGCGCACTGGTCATGATCGATATTGCACGTAACGGCATGCCGCAAACCGATCCGCCGCAAACGTTCACCGGACCGATGGTCACATTGATAAACGAATTCTCAGCGTCCGACGGCGACATCTTTCCCTATCGCTTCAAAACACTCGGACTTGGCAAGCTTATTGGAAAACGGACATGGGGCGGGGTCATCGGTATTCGCGAATCGCTGCCGCTCGTTGACGGTGGCCAATTCTTCAAACCCGAGTTCGCAGTTTACTCCAAAGATGGCAAACAATGGATCATCGAAAGCCACGGAGTGGATCCCGACATCGTGGTCGACAATGATCCCGCGAAAGAATTCAAAGGTGAAGATCAGCAGCTTGATCGCGCCATTCAGGAAATACAGGACGAGCTAAAGACAAAACGCATCGATCTACCATCGCCGCCACCCTGGCCAAACCGCAATCCCGCCGGCGGAACCTAGGATGAGAACGAGATTTTCCAGCCGACCCGTGACTGTTCGGTCGCTGCTCGTCTGATAAACAGACAGCCTACAGAGCTGTGGCTACAGTTGACTTCGGCCTCGTCAAACATTGCGCGGTTTGCTAACGCGTCATTGTGAACCTCGAAGCGATCAACGCCGTGGCGCAATTGATCGCGGCGATCGGTGTAATCGTCTCGCTGTTTTATCTTGCTGCGCAGATTCGGCAGAACACGCGATCGATGCGCGCAGTCGTCGTTGACTCCCTCGCCCATTCGATAGTGGATCTCCTCGGTCCGCAGGCGCAGGATCCCGAGCAGATGCGAGCATTCGCTGGGGTTATCGAAGACTGGGATGGCGCAACTGAAGCGGACAGATTCCGGCGCTGCCGTTCATCTTCGCTACTTTCAAGATTTTCGAGAACGCGTGGTTTCAGCAACGTCAGGGCACGCTCGAGGCGCAACAATGGAAAGGTTGGGACGCTTACATACGGCTCTATTTTCACCGACCGGGTGTGAAGAGATGGTGGTCAATGCGTCGGGCTGCCTTCGCTCCAGATTTTTGCGAATATCTCGAAGCGAGTCAGCCGATTGAGGATCTCTTGCCGAGTTCACACATCATTCGAGGCAAACCTTAGTCGCCTCTGGCGTCGAACTGTGGAAGGCGAGGCCTTTTCATCTCTGAAAGTCAAGTTCCCCCCCGAAAGGATTATAACGATGGGCGAACGACATTTGCTACGCGTCGCCGATCGTTCCGTCACTGGTCAACTGCAAGAAGATGATCGATAGTTTCCTTAGCAATATGCAGTCCTTGTCTCGCGCACTCACCTCGCCTGCTTGAAGCGGCGGGATCACCCGCATGGAACGAATCTTTGCAAACCGGACCGAAGCGGGGCGGTTGCTCGCGGAAAAGCTTGAAAAGTATACGAACCGGGACGACGTCGTTGTACTTGGGTTGCCGAGAGGAGGTGTCCCTGTTGCCTACGAAGTCGCAAAACAGCTGCGCGCGCCGCTTGACGTTTTCATCGTACGCAAACTAGGCGTCCCTGGTTTTGAAGAGCTCGCTGCAGGAGCGATCGCGTCCGGCGGTGTTCGCGTGTTAAACGAAGACGTAATGCATGCCATACCGAATGCGAACGAGATAATCGAACGTGTGAGTGCGATGGAAGAAGCGGAATTACAGCGACGTGAGGAACTTTATCGACAAGGGCGAGGTGCCCCTCAAGTGCGCGATAAAACGATTATTCTCGTGGACGATGGATTGGCTACCGGCGCGACCATGCGCGCCGCAGTCAAAGCATTGCGGCATAGCGGCGCAGGAAAAATCGTCGTGGCGGTGCCGGTTGGTCCCCATGACACCTGCGCCGAGATCAAGGAACTGGCGGATGAAATAATCTGTCTTCGCACGCCGGAATTCTTTCAAGCCGTGGGCCAGTATTACGAAGATTTTTCCCAAACCAGCGATGCCGAGGTACGCGACCTGCTGGCAAGCGCTGCGAAGCCCGGCGACGCTGGAGCCGAACAGGAGCAGCCGTGATCGAAGTAGAAATTCAGGCTGGAAGCGAAATCCTATTCGGAAACCTGACAATACCAAGCGATGCGACCGCGCTGGTTCTCTTCGTCCATGGCAGCGGGAGCAGCCGGAACAGTCCGCGAAACCGATTCGTCGCACGCACGT
>JBLMXD010000085.1:0-9021 GCA_050257575.1 Alphaproteobacteria bacterium
CCGTAGCCGTAGTAGTCGTTCGGGTAGTACGAAGGCCACCACGGAGAAAATCCCAGATTGAAGATCACCCATGTTCCATTAATGAAGGAGCATCGGTGGCCATTCCACCAATGGTCGCAATTGCGGTTCCAATCGCGATGCCAATCCCCTGAGGCGTGAGCGAAAACGTGTTTTTGCCAGTCACGCCGCAGATGATTGTTTCCATTTCGGAAATTGTTTGCGTTCCGTAGATTGTTTCCATTCCGGAACTGCGTTCCGATGTTTCGCCGGTTCCACACGCGTGTGACCGCTGGATTTCTGCGATTCGCGAACGGCGCGACACGATTAGACTGCGGGATAGTTGCTACGGTGTATGGACCCGAACGTGTGAACGAACCGCGACTTGAATAAAAAGGCCGCCGGTACGCAGACGGTAGTGACGAAGGCATACCAAACGAGGAACGGCGTTGGCCTGAATAAAACGGTCTACTGCCGTGTGATCGCATCGGCGCCGAGCGGAACGATGAAACACCGCCGGGTCGGATCGGAGCGTGAACCGCCGGGGCTCTACGTGCGACTACGCCTCTGTGAGATCCTCCTGTCACTGTGGGAATGCTTCCTGGGTTCGCTTGGGCAATCGTGACCGCGCTCGCGACAAGAGCGATACCGGACAATCCTGTTTTCATGTTTTCGCTCCCTTTCCTGTTGCTGAATCGTTCGCCTCTACACTCTAATATAACCACGCGAAATGAGAAGCGTTTCTCCGATAGTCGATTTCGAATCATCGGAAGCGAAGCCCAACACCGCTTGTTGACGCATCACCCAGCGATCAAACTTGCCCTTTTCCGGCCTTGTTTTACTCCTGGCGTTTCTCCAGTTCGCGCTCGATTCGAGGATCAGGAATCAACCAGAGAAGGGCGACGAAAATGTACAGTCCGCTGGCAATCCACGAGCTCACAAATGCGAGCGGAATTGCTGCGAGATAGAGCGCCGGAGAGAGTTTACCTTTCCAATCGCTGCCAACGGCGTGCGCGAGAAGTGATTCGCGGCCTTGTTTGGCGATGATGGCGCACTGCAGGACGTAATAGGCGATTGCCGCCATCAGCAGCACGAACCCGTAAATCGCGGTTGGAATCGGAGCGAGGTGGTTTTCGCCCATCCAGGCAGTCGTGAAAGGAAACAGCGACAGCCAAAAGAGAAGATGAAGGTTCGCCCAGAGAATCCCGCCGTTAATCTCCTCCGTGGCTTGAAACAGATGATGATGGTTGTTCCAATAAATGCCGAGGTAGATGAAGCTCAACACGTAGCTTAACAACACCGGTAGCACCGGTTTCAATGCGCCAAGGTCGACCGCATGCGGCACTTTCAATTCCAGCACCATGATCGTGATGATGATGGCAAGGACTCCATCGCTAAAGGCCTCGAGCCGGGTTGCTTTCATTCCCGCGTTCCTGGCAGTTAAAGTCTCTCGAGCCAGCTTCGCGCGGTTATCACGTCATCATTGGTCAGGCCATGTCCTGCCTTTGAGAAGTGGATCGTCACGCCCGCGCCAGCGCGCTGAAGCAGGTCTGCCAGGTGTTTTGTCTCAGATGAGGGAACAATTGGATCGTGATCGCCCGCGCCGATCCAGGTTTGCACAGATGAAAGGTCCGGTAATCTATCCGGGATGATCGGCACCATCGCCCGGAATAATATGGCCGCTGATAGGTTCTCGGGCCGGAGTAACAGCATGCTTGCTGCGATGTTGGCGCCGTTGGAATAACCAACGGCAAGGAGCTGCCCGCCGGCAATTCCATAGTGTCGAACAGCTGCTTCCACGAAGTCCGCCAGTTCGTTCGTACGGTATTTCAAGTCATCCAGATCAAATACGCCTTCGGCGAAGCGGCGAAAGAATCGGGGCATTTCGTTTTCCAGAACCTTTCCGCGCGGGCTAAGCAAGGCAGCATTTGGATCCAGTTTGCGCCCAAGCCCGATGAGATCGTGTTCGTTGCCGCCTGTGCCGTGCAGAAGCAATAGTGTGCGTGATGAAGCTCCGGGCACAAATTCGTGAATGAAATCCGGGTGCGGCCTCATGATTTAGTGGGCACCTGAATCGCCGGGAGAACTTCTTCGACTTGCGAGCGTGCTGATTCTATCCAGGATGGGAGCTTCAAATGCGTACCGAGTTCTTCCAGTTTTTCGTCCCAGGTGAAACCAGGGGGCTCCGTGGCAATTTCAAACAGCACGCCGCCGGGTTCGCGGAAATAAATGGAATGAAAATAAGTGCGGTCGATCACCGGGGTGACGTTGTAGCCAAGACCCACCAGGTGTTCGCGCCATCGAAGCTGTTCGACATCGTCTTTCGCGCGAAAGGCAATGTGATGTACCGAACCCGCAGCGACACGCCCCGTCGCGGTATCCGGTAGACAGAGCAAGTCAACGGTTCGTCCCGGCGCCGATTCGTCCGGTGAGGCAAAACGAAATCGATTCCCGGATTGGTCGATCAAACGATAACCAAAGCTCTCGGTGAACAACCGCGCTGTTCTCTCGTACCCTTCCAACGCCATCGACACGCTATGAAAACCGCGAAGCGCATGCTCTGCGGGAACCGGGCCGTCTGCCCACGGCTCAATGTGTCCGCCAGAATTCGCAGCGATCAGCTCAATCAGAAGTCCATCCGGATCGAGCAACCGAATGACTCCTTCGCCGAAGCGCGCCGGTGTCTTTTCCGCAGTGACGTGGTGTTGCTTCAAGCGTTCCAGCCAATAACCGATTGAATCTGGTGAAACCACGAACGCTGTCGCTTGCACCTGGCCGGTGCCGCGAATTCCGCGCCGTGCCATCGGCCAGGGAAAGAATGTGAGAATAGTGCCGGGTGTTCCGCGCCGGTCTCCAAAATAGAAATGATAAGTCCCCGGATCGTCGAAGTTCACGGTACGTTTGACGAAACGCAGGCCAAGCAGTCCGACATAGAAATCGAGGTTTCGCTGCGGATCGCTGGCGATCGCCGTGACGTGATGAAGCCCGCGAATCTTGTTGTTCATGGCAGCAAGTTTACTCGGCTGCGACGTGCGCTCCTTTTTCGGCAACCGAACGTTTCATAAAGAAAATCAGAACGATAAGTGCAACGGCAACAACGGCGAAGATAAAGAAGATATCGAAGTACGATAGGGCCGATGATTGTTGTTCGCGCAGGTTAGCGAGAGTTTGCAGTGCCATTTGTTTCGCTGCGATCGGGTCTCCGGTTTGTTGAAGAAACACTGTCTGGGCTTGATCGAGGTAGGAATTTAGCGCTGGGTTGAACCGATCGAGATTTTCACCGAGGCGCAAGCTATGAAATTGGTCGCGTCGCTCCTGAATCGTTTGAGCGAGTGAAGTCCCGACGCTGCCGCCTTCGTTTCGCAACAGCGCAAGCAGGCCGACTGCGGCGCCACGAAGCTGCGGCGGTATATTAATAAATGCGGCGACGTTGAGGGGAGCGAAGATGGCGGACAAACCCATGATAAAAACCACGCGCGGCCAGACGATTTGCCAGGGACTGATCTCCAAATTCAATCGCGACATCCAATAGCCACCGATGCCGAGAACGAGGAGACCGGCGGCGATCAGACAGCGTGCATCCACACCTCGACCTAACAAGCGACCGACAATCGCAAGCACGATGATTGCGAAAACGCCTGCTGGCGAAAGCACCAGTCCGGAGGTAGTGGCGTCGTAACCGAAAAGCGATTGAAGCAAAGCAGGCAGGCTAACCGTGTTGGCGTAGAGCGCGGCGAACGCACAAAAAATAATGATGCAGCAGATACGAAAGTTTTTGTCCTTTAACGTCCGGAAATTGATCAATGGATTATCGTAGCGCATTTCGCGGTAGATGAGGCCAGCGAGGCCTAGCGCGAACAACAGCGCCAGTGTTTGGACGCGGAAAAATGGGTCGCCGAACCAATCCCATTCTTGGCCTTTGCTCAGTATGATTTCCCAGGACGTCATGACGATTGCAAGGAGGGTAAGGCCGAGTGAGTCGAAGGCCCGATGCTTTTTGCGAGCCTCGGAGCTTTGCGCCCTGAGATAATCCGGGTCAAACACGAACGCGTGGCACATCACCAGTGCTAGAAGCCCGACCGGCAGGTTGAGATAAAAGACCCAGCGCCAGCCGTAATTGTCGGTGATGTAACCGCCCAGGGTTGGACCGACAACGGGAGCGAGCAATGCTGCAATCCCGAACACTGTCATGGCCGCGCCCTGTTTTTCCTTCGGGAACGCGTCCAGCAATACTGCCTGACTGGACGGCTGTAATCCGCCACCGGCCAGGCCTTGCAAAACCCGCGAGAAGATCAGGATGTTCAGACTGGTCGCCATTCCGCATAACGCCGATGCAATCGTGAACAGCAGAATCGAAAGCAGAAAATAATTGCGCCGGCCTAGTCGAATGGAAAGCCAGCCGGAAATCGGAAGGATAATAGCGTTGGCTGCCAGATAACTGGTGATGACCCATTCACCGTCCGTCACCGCAGCCGATAACCCGCCGGCGATGTGGCGCAAGGCGACATTAGCAATCGTGGTATCCAGCACTTCCATGAAGGTTGGAATAACAACTGCCACAGCGATGAGCCACGGATTGACCGGACGCGAAATTGCCGCAGCCGAATAATTCGGAACGGCGATCGACGGCGTGCTCACTATTTTGTCGCCGTTGCCGCGCCAACCGGAGAAGATTGCGGAAGCAGCTCCTGCAAGAACCTGCCCGAGTTCGGCCCGGTTGGTTTGCTCCACAAATCCACCGAGGGTGTAACCGACAGGCCGACAAACAAAGGCGATTTGTCTGGATCGTAATTCAACAGATCGATCCGGACCGGCAAACGCTGGACGACTTTTACAAAGTTGCCGGTCGCATTTTGAGGTGGTAGCAACGCCAGCGTCGAGCCGGTGCCGAAGGTAAAACCTGAAATACGTCCCTCGAATTTGTGCCGGCCACCGTACATGTCCGCCTCGATTGTGACTCGTTGCCCAATTCGCAAATTGTGCAGTTGCGTTTCCTTGAAATTTGCGTCGATCCAGATGTCGCGGAGCGAGCGAATCGCCATCAAACTCTGGCCGGCTTGAACATTGTTTCCCGGGTTAACATTGCGGCGTGTGATCACGCCATCGATTTCGGCCACCACCGTGCAGTAGCGCAGATTAAGGTTTGCTTGATCAAGATCGCGCTGCGCTTGCATCAACTTCGCTTCCGCCTGCTTCAGTCCCGGAGCCGTCTTAACGATCTGGGCATAAATCTTGTCGATATCTCCCCCGGGGTCGCGCCGATAGAATTCCGCCACGGTTTCTTTCGGCGTCAGATTCCAGGAAGAAGCGACGACCCCGAGTCTGGCTGCGCTTTGCATGAGCTCGCTTAGCGCTTCGCGTACGGACGAGAACGTTTGGTCAAGATTGGGCGGAACACTGGCGAGGTCTGCTCCCTGCTCCGGCTGCGCGGGCAAGCCGAGAGCAGCGCGCGCTTGGTAAACGCTTTCCAGCGCTTGTTTTACCTGCGCATTGGCGACATCCAGTTCTTCACGCTTTTTGTCGAACTCCTCTTTGCTCGATACTTTTGTCTCTATCAATTTCCTCGCGCGATCGAAATCGGCTTGAGCGAGCGCTTGCGTTGCCTTGGCCTGTTCCCACGTAGCGACACGCGCCCGGATCATGGCAACTTGATTGTCCACGTCTTCAATCGCGTGCTGAAGTTTGAACCGCAGACTTCGGGCTTGCCCGATCTCGCTGCGCACGGTCGCCTGCGCCACCACCAGTTCTGCCTGTGCGGATTCCACGGCTGCCTGTTTGATTGCGACCTGTACCCGATACGGTTCCGAGTCGAGTTCGACCAGAGCGTCGCCTTTCTTGATCCGATTGTTGTTATCAACGAGGACCCGTGCCACCTGTCCGCTCACACGCGGCGCGACGAACGTGACGTAGCTATTCACGTAAGCGTCATCGGTCGAAACCGTGTGCCATGCATGGAAGAATCGTGGAACGATCCAAAAAAGAGTCACTAATGCTCCAACCACAATTAGCGTGATACGAAGCAGGTGTTTTCGTCTCGCGAAAATTCGAGTCAGTTTTGAACGCTTTCCACCAGGGGCGGGCTGAGTTGCTGGCGCAGGACTCGATTCTTCTCCGGACATGAATGTTTAGCTTACACCAGCTGATTCAGGACGGAATCGGGTTACGGCGACGATTGCCACCAAACTGGAAGCGAGCAGAACAACCAACTGGGTGACCTTAAACGGAGGCTCGGTTTGTGTTGGAGTTAGTGTTGTTGCTATGGCGGTGATGAGAAACCACTTGGTCCAACCATCGAGTTGCTGGCCAGAGAGCATTCCAAACAGGACAACGGAACCGGCGAAGATCGCTACGAGGCTGATGAGGACGTGAAAAATCGTGTAGATCTGCGAGATCATGGTATTCCGATTACTTCGGTAATCCGGTGGTCGAAAGAAATGCTCGGTCTGAGTACACCTGCTGCAAGGTGCAGACTAACTTTCGTACTTAAAGGACAATTGCAATCGCGTACGGAACTCGACCACTTTGCCGTCCTCGACCTTCACATCCATTTTCACCACCTCGGCGATGCGTAAATCCCGCAGTGTGCCGGCTGCGGTTCCCACCGCCTTTTTCGCCGCTTCCTCCCACGACTGGGCACTGGTTCCGATTACTTCCGTTACTCGGTATACTGAATCCGAAGACTTACCCTGTGTAGCCATGATGTTTCCTTTCTTGCAATTTGGTTGATTTTGTTGAGAGAAGTGTTCGTGCAGGCGGCCGCGCAGCTCTCCTCCCGGAAGTTTCGTCGGTCGCGATTGAGCTTAATGCTCAGGTGTATGCCGAATCAATCGATTTGCATGCTCGCGATCAAATTTGAGCAATCAGCTTTTGATGAACGCGAGTAGATCAGGGTTGATGGTATTGGTCTCGGTAGTGGGCATGCCGTGTGGAAACGCCTTGTAGAATGCTTAACGCAGACCGCCTGCGATAAGAAGCGTCTCGCCGGTAATCCATCCGGAGTCCGAAGATGCAAAGAAAACCGCGGCGCGCGCAATATCTTCCGGCTTTCCGATGCGGCCCAGCGGCGTCTGCGATTCTATCATTTGCCGGAAGTCGCCTTCAGCAATTCCGGCGGTTTGGAGTCCTTCTGTTACCACCATGCCGGGATTGACGGAGTTGACACGGATCTTTCGTGCTCCGAGTTCCTTCGCCAAAGTTCGCGTGATCGCGTCCACCGCGGCTTTGGTCGCGTTGTAAACCACGCCAGATGGAGGAGTCAGAGAACTGACGATCGAACCGAGGTTGATAATGCTTCCCCCATCCGGGTTGAAATGCTTTAGCGCTTCCTGAGTAGCCAACAACATCCCCAGGACGTTAGTATCAAACATGCGGTGAAATTGCTGTTCGGTTGTCTGCTCCAAAGGGATGAATTCATATACGCCGGCGTTGTTGACCAGAATATCTAATTTGCCGAACGCATTCTCAGCTTCGGCAAACAGTCTCTGGACGTCTGCCTTCCTGGCGACGTTGCCTTGGGTGGCAATCGCTTTTCCGCCGCGCTTACTGATTTCGTCTACGACGCGATCTGCGTCGTGCTTTGCCGACGCATAATTGACGATTACAGATGCTCCCTCCGCCGATAACGCCTTCGCAATGCCGGCGCCGATTCCTTTCGACGCTCCGGTTACTACTGCAACTTTTCCGTTTAGTTTTCTATTCTCCATTTCTTGTTTCTTTCCGTTTGTTTTAACGGAGTAATTCGCTGGTAAACCAACGAACTTATCCCACCGGTCGAGGCTGTTTAGTTCGCGGCGTCAGGCCTGCAAAATTCCGTCAACGCGCCGCCGGAACCGACTGATTGTTTTGCTTAGTTTCTTCGACGAGTCGCTTCGAACAGGAACCAGGTCCGACGCTCGGTTTCATCGATCCAAACTTCAATGAAACTCGCGGTGGCAACGTCGCGGTGCTCGTCGCACACATTGTGGGCCTCGCGTAACCGCGCGGCGAACGTCTTGTTATCATCGGCCAGCTCAGCGAGCATATCCAACGGCTCGACGTATTCGGCATCATTATCCAGCACACGTTGTGTCCGAGCGATCTCCCCAATGGAATGCAGCGTAAGACCGCCGATCTTGCGAACTCGTTCCGCGATAATGTCTGTCATGGCAAAAAGTTGCTCGGCATGTTCGTCCAAAAGCAGATGATAATCGCGGAAGTGATGACCGCTCATGTGCCAGTGAAAATTCTTCGTTTTTAGGTAAAGCGCGAACACGTCCGCGAGGATTGCGTTCATCGCTCCTGAGATATCCTTCGTCGCCTCGGGCGTGAGGTCGGTTCGTGTTTCCAAAGGCGCATCACGCCTGCGAAGGAGTTCTTTTTTTCTCGAATTCGATTTGGCCATGTTTCGGCCGTCGTGTGAACTTGTTTTCATTGCTAAAAATAGCACATCGTTCGATCGGAGCATTGACCGGTCGCGAGATTTCATATTGCCCGAGAGTTGCCGTGAGTGTGGGTAGGGCGATTTTAAGAAATGTCAGATCCGGCGACTCAAGTAATTCGTCTGGAAACATAAATTCGTTTTGGTAATGATTCGAGCGCGTTCAGTTCACAAGCGATAACCCTATGGTTGAGCCAATAGCACGACGAGTTGCGGAGGTGCTCCCGCCAAGGATTCCTCACGGGATGGATCTGCTTGACACGCCATTGCTGAACAAAGGCACAGCTTTTACGGAAGGAGAGCGAACCCAGTTTGGTCTGCACGGGTTACTTCCGCCCCACATCGAAACGCTGGAGGAGCAAGTCGTGCGCGCCTATGAGGCTTACGAGCGAAAAGATGACGATCTGGAGCGGCACATCTATCTCCGCGCGCTGCAGGATAATAACGAGGTTCTTTTTTATCGCCTTCTTCTCGAGCACATCGAGGAAATGACTCCGATTGTTTATACGCCAACAGTAGCGCTGGCGTGTCAGCAATTCAGTCACATTTACCGCAGGCCGCGCGGTATGTTTGTTTCCTATCCGCAGCGTGATTCCATCGTGGAACTT